>NZ_AZRN01000006.1 GCF_002895565.1 Petrotoga mexicana DSM 14811 | reverse complement strand
CCCCGCTCCCCACCCATAAGGATAAAAGTTCTTTGCCTTTTGCCCCGCTCCCCACCCTTAAAGTTCAAACCTTTCGTAAATTTTGTTTATATTTTTTAGATAATAATCAGGCGAAAATATATCTTCAAAGGCTTCTTTCTCAGAAAATTTTGCATTTACTCTGTTATCTTCCAATAAAATTGCTTTAAAATCACGCCTTTCATTCCAAGCTTTCATAGCGTTTTCTTGAACTATTTTATAAGCTTCCTCTCTACTTACCCCTAATTCAACTAACTTTAGCAACACCCGTTGAGAATAAATTAAATTATACGATTTTTCTATGTTTTCTTTCATTCTATCTTTGTGAACAACTAAGTTTTCAACTAAGTAATTTGCTTTATTCAACATGTAGTAAGTAAGCATTGTTGCATCCGGTATAAACACTCTTTCTACAGACGAATGAGAAATATCTCTTTCGTGCCATAAGGAGATATTTTCATAAGCAGAAGATAAGTAAGATCTTAGCATTCTTGACATCCCCGTCAACCTTTCACACAATATGGGGTTTTTCTTATGGGGCATCGCTGAAGAACCCCGTTGCCCTTTTTTAAAAGGTTCTTCTATTTCCAGGACCTCTGTTTTTTGAAGGTGCCTGATTTCTATAGCAAGTCTTTCTATACCGCTTCCTATCATAGCTAAAACACTGAAAAATTCAGCGTGAAGATCCCTTGGTAAAACTTGAGTAGATACTTTACAAGGTCTGAGGTTGAGTTTTTTCAAAGCGATTTCCTCTACTTTTGGTTCTATGTTAGCATAATTTCCAACCGCTCCGCTGAGTTTTCCTTGGGAAATGTTATCTATAGCCTTTTCTAATCTTTCTTTGTTTCTCTCTTCTTCCGCAACAAATCCTAAAATTTTTAATCCAAAAGATGTTGGCTCAGCGTGTACCCCATGGGTTCTTCCAACTATAATAGTATACTTGTGATCCACAGCTAGTTTTTTGAGATTAGCTATGTATTTAGTTAGCTCATCAAGAATAGTCTCTCCTGCCCTTTTTATAGCTAACGATAAAGCTGTATCGACAACATCCGACGATGTTAAGCCTTTGTGAAAGTATCTTGCCTCATCTCCCATATCTTCAGTTACCACTTTTATAAAGGCTATCACGTCATGATCCACTATTTTTTCTGTGTTTAATATTTTTTGAACGTCTAATTTTGCTTTTTGTCGAATATTTTGGGATGTACCTTTGGGAGCAAGGTTCAGTTCTTCAAAGGCTTCTGTTACAGCTACTTCTACTTCAAGCCATCTTTCGTATTGGGCATCTAAAGTCCAAATGTCTTTAATTGGAGAAAGAGAGTACCTTTCAATCAATATCAACACCTCTTTGTGAATTCAGTTCTTTTGACCGTATAGTTGCTTCTTTTACAGCGTCCATAAGGATGCCTCGTAAACCATGAGATTCTAAAACTTCTATTCCTTTTATTGATGTACCTCCTGGGGAAGTAACCATATCTTTTAACTCTCCAGGGTGTTTCTGTGTTTCTAAAACCATTCTTGCAGCGCCAAGTAAAGTTCTTGCGGCAAATTCAGTGGAAAGCTCTCTAGGTAAACCCATTAGAACACCACCGTCGGATAAAGCCTCTATCATAATATAGACATATGCCGGTCCGCTCCCACTTAAAGCTGTTATCGCGTCCATCATATATTCTTCAACCAAATATACCTTTCCAACACTTTCCAAAATCTTCTTAACCGTTCTCAAATCATTTTCGTCAACGTTCTTCTTTTTACTTATAGCAATAACGCCTTCACCAACTAAAATAGGGGTGTTGGGCATGGCTCTTATTATCTTTGATGAAACTGGTAAAGCTTTATCCAAATGGCGCAAACTTACTCCTGCAGCTATTGATATAACTATCTTGTTTTCACAAAAAGGACTTATTTCCTCCAATACTTCATCTATTACTTGCGGTTTCACCGCTAAAAGAACGATGTCAGATTCTTTCACCGCTTTTGCATTATCGGACATAGTTTTTATGTCACAGTAATTAGAATTTCTTTCAGAATCGTATTCAAAGACATCTGTTCCGATTATTTGTTCTCTTTTAAGTGTTTTTGTTTGGATTAAACCTTTTACTAACGTGCTTCCCATTTTTCCCAAACCTATCACACACAGTTTTTCATCCATACTATCTAACCTGCCCGTTTCCCAAGATAATGTATTTGGTGGTTGTTAACTCGTTGATTCCAATCGGTCCTCGAACATGCAATTTTTGTGTACTTATACCCATTTCCGAGCCGAAACCGAACTCTTCACCATCGGTAAATCTCGTTGAAGCATTGACGTAAACGGCTGCAGAATCTATTTCGTTTAAGAATTTTTGCGCGGTAGTATAATTCTCGGTTATAATTGCTTCAGAATGCTTTGTACTGTACTTGTTTATTTGATTTATGGCTTCTTCAGTACTATCAACTATTTTAACTGCCATTATGTAATCTAAATATTCAGTTGACCAATCTTCTTCTTGTGCCGGTTTCATTTGAGGTATTATTTTCAAGGTTTTTTCGCAGCCTCTTAATTCTACTTTCTTTTCAAAGATTGAGTATATTTTTGGTAGAAACTCTTCTGCGATATCTTTGTGGACCAATAATTTTTCTGCTGCGTTACAGACGGAGGGTCTGCTCATTTTAGCGTTTTCAACGATTTTAAGTGCCTTTTCAAGATCGGCTTGTTTATCAACATACACGTGACAGTTCCCCGCCCCCGTTTGTATAACAGGGATCATAGAATTTTCAACCGTATTTTTAATTAAAGATGGACCGCCTCGAGGTATCAGCACATCGATGTATTCGTATAGTTTCATCAATTCATCAACAGCTTTTCTATCTATAACCTCAATGAACTGCACTATATCCTTTGAAAAACCAGCTTTTTCAATAGCTTGATGGATAATCTTCACCAAAGCGTTGTTAGAATGAATCGCTTCAGAACCACCTCTTAATACTACACAGTTACCCGATTTTATACATAATGCTGC
The DNA here is from genome assembly GCF_002895565.1 of Petrotoga mexicana DSM 14811. Classification (GTDB taxonomy): domain Bacteria; phylum Thermotogota; class Thermotogae; order Petrotogales; family Petrotogaceae; genus Petrotoga; species Petrotoga mexicana. The sequence continues at coordinate 90,280 of NZ_AZRN01000006.1, read as the reverse complement.
TGCATCTACTGTTACATTTGGCCTGCTTTCATATATAATGGCGATTACCCCTAAAGGGACTACCATCTTTCCAATCATCAATCCGTTTGGCCTTTTCCACATTTTAGAGATGTTACCAACACTACTTTGAAGTTGTGCCACTTTTTGCACACCTTTAGCCATTTTGGTGATTCTTTCTTCGTTCAGTAACAGCCTATCTAAAAGACTGCTTGACATCCCAGTGTTTTTAGCAACTTCGACATCCTTTTGGTTTTCTGATATTATATAGTTTTTATTGGCCATTAGCTCTTCCGAAATATAGTTAAGAATTTTGATCTTATCCGTTTCAGAAGTTGAGCTAAAGTTTCTTGAAGTATCTTTAGCCTTTTTTGCCTTGCTTAAAACATACTCCTGTAAATTCACAATTTTGCCCTCCCTCTCTTGATTTTCTCCCCGTTTTTTTTTATGTTTTTTAATTATATCATAAGTTGTTGAATGTGAACGTAAAGGCAAAGCTCACCTTTTTTATATAATTATATTATTTCATGAAATAGTTCTTTTACTTTTGCTTTTAATTCCTTTAATAGATTTTCTCCTTGGCTTGTAATAGAGTAATATATCCTTTTTTTACCTTCTACTATTTCAGTTCTTTTAGTGAGAAGATTTTCTTTTTCCATCTTGTGTAGTAAGGGATACAAAGTACCTGGGCTTATATTGTAACCGTGCCTTTTTAACTCAGAAATCATCCAGCTTCCATAGATTGGAGCTTTTTGTGCATGGTGCAATATATGTATTTGAATTAAACCATTCAAGATTTTATTTAAATATTTATTCATTTTAATGCGATCGTTTGATTCTTTTATGACTATTTTCCCCCTTTCGTTTTAATTAACTGCATTACCAAGTTTAGATTTGAGAAGGAAAAGAGTAAAAACAGCGGCACTTTCTACTATCATGGAAAAGATAACCAAACTAACGATTGTATGATCATACAAGACCCCCATAATAGCACTACCTATGAACCAAAAAAAGCCGAAGATAGCGTTAAAAAAACCATATGCGGTTCCTCTTTTCTCAGGGGTGACAATATCGGCTACAACAGATTTTAAAATCGATTCTTGGGCTCCCATTCCGATTCCCCACAAAATAACGCCTAAGATCACTACCAATGAAGAGTTAGATAAAAATGAAAAGGGAGAAAAGAATATTGAGAGACTGGAAGCAATTATGAGGCTGGTAACTCCTACTTTATCGTAAAACAAACCAAAGATCAATGCAGAAACAGCATCAACTCCCATAGCTATCGCATACATAAAAGGTATCATAGTTGGACTGAAAATATCAATTCTTTGAAAATGGAACGCCAACAAAGGAAAATCTGCGAAACCTGCTGCAATTAAGGAGATGGCTACTAAGTACAACCAGTACGATTTTGAGATCCCCTCAAAGTTAATCATCTCCTCTTTCACTTCAAATTTCTCGGGTTGTGGAAAGTTCAATCTACTAATTAACAGCAAGATTAAAGTAATCAATGCAGGTATCAATAATATTGCAAATGCGAATCGGTAGTTTGCTAACTCATCCCCTGACTTGAATAATAGAATCAAACTTAAAATAACAGGTCCTGAGACAGCTCCAATTTGATCAAGGACCTCTGCTATGGCAAATCCTTTACCACTTCCCACATTTCGCGCTGCATAAGACATAAGGGTATCTTTCGAAGGCTTTCTTATAGCTTTTCCTGTTCTTTCCATAATTATTAGCATAGCTGCTATTTCCCATCTTCCGGCAAGAGCCAATAAAGGAACCGCGAATAAATCCATCCCATACCCTAAAAAAGTGAAAAGCCAATATCTACGAGTTTTATCACTTAAATAACCAGTTAACAATCTCAAACCGTAACCTATGAACTCGCCTAAACCTGAAATGATTCCCACCGCAGTTGCACTCGCTCCTAATAAACCTAAATACGGACCGATTAAACTTCTTGCCCCTTCATGTGTGATATCTGCAAATAAACTCACAATTCCCATAGCAACTATAAAACCGATAGCCGTTTTTTTCGTTTTAGAGCACCTTCCTTTGTTTATTTTTTAAAGATATCTTCGCGAAGTATCCCATACTCATCGAAGCTACTTTTCATTGTGAATAATATTGTTAGGGTTACGGAAAGAGAGACCGACGTTAAAATAGCTACATATATGGCGATTTGGTATTTTATAGCTGTTTGTGGAGACGCCCCTCCCAAAATCTGACCTGTCATCATTCCAGGTAGATACACGATTCCAACTGTAGCCATGCTTGCTATGGTTGGTCTAAGAGCAGATATCAATGCGTTCCTTAAATATGGAAGTGTGGCTTCATAAACGGTAGCCCCATTTCCCAAAGCAAAAAAATATCTCTGTTTATTTCTTTCTATATCTTTGTAAAAATTACTAATTCCAATAATATCTCCTGTTAAAGCGTTACCTAAGAGCATTCCGCCAAGGACAACGAAATATCTTGCTGTGAAAATGTTGTTCAATCTTAAAATTATAAAATCAAAGTAAAAAAGTACAATAAAATTTGAAATAGCAAGGGCAAAGAATACAGGCCAAATGAACCTTTTGAAATTTAAACCGCTACTACCAATCACTCGAAATACAGCAAAAGAGATCATAAAAAATAGCCAGCCTATATTCAACCATGTATAATCAAATTGGAAAAGATATACTAAAATTAAAGACATGATGAAAAGCTGGATGCTCATCCTGATCGTTGAAATTAAAGTATCTCGAGTTATTTTTAAATTAAAAATATAACTCAAGATAATGGGGAAAAATATTAATAAATAAGCCATTGCAAGTGAAAATAAAGAAATATCAGTTGTAGGTTCCATTATTATTCCCTCCCATCTCTATTATATTCAAACCTTCTTTATTTAACCATTCTTGATCATGAGATATTGCAATCAAAGTCCACTCTTTTTTTGATAGTAAATATTCTATGACTTTATTTTTCATCTCTCTATCCAGAGAAGAGGTAATCTCATCCAATAAGTATAACTTTTTGTTTAAAAATGTAAAGATAGATATCAAAACTCTTTGTTTTTCTCCACCTGAAAGTGATTGGAAATCTTTATCTAAAATATTTTCGTGTAGTTCAAAAAAATCGAATAATTTTAGTAATTCTGATTCATTGAAAGATTTTTTAAGATTTATTTTATAATTCAATATAGTACGAATTATTTCTCTTACGGTTCCATCAGCAATATCTAATTCCTGCCCAATATACACAGCATCTCTTCTTAAATCCCATACATTTTTACCATTCAACTCTTCATTTTTGTATAGTAATTGTCCTTCGTCTGGTTTTATGAATCCTAAAAGTAGTCTAAAAATAGTGGTCTTTCCAATTCCAGATTTTCCAAAAATAAGTGTTTTACTCCTTTCTTGAACTTTGAGATTAAAATTTCTTAGGATGTACTTATCTTGGAATTTTTTTGAAACATTTTTAAATTCAATCAAAATTATTCCCTCCATATATCTAATATCGATATCGAAAGACGATATTTATATTATAACTCTTTTTTTCAAATTGTCAATAAAAATGTCAGATTTTTCTATTGTTATGGTATAATTTTCTTCTGGAGGGATAAGTGTGAATATTAATCGATTCAGTGAAAATATCGTTATGCCTGTGTGCTTGGTCACTATTAAGAGTGGTTCTTTTGTTAATTCGATGACTGTGGCTTGGAGTACACCCCTTTCGTCAAATCCACCTCTGTTTGGATTTGCTATTAAAAAACAAAGATATACTTACCCCATGTTAATTAAGGAAAAAGAATTTACAGTCAGTTTTTTACCGTATGAGAAATCGGAGTTATCCGTAAAAGTTGGACGGATTTCTGCAAGAGAAGGTGATAAGCTCTCGGCAGCAGGAGTTAAGGTGAAAGATTCTGAATTCGTAAATTCCCCCTATATTGTTGATGGTTATTTTTCAATGGAATGCACGTTAGAAAATTCTTTTACTGTCGGAGATCATGAATTAGTTGTTGGAAAAGTGATTGCTTTGCACAAAAATGAAGGATCATTAGAAAATTTAAAACCCTTGTTGTATCTAAGTAACGATACTTTTTCGACTCTTGATGCGACTAAAATTGAAAAGATCGATACTAAGAAAGTAATCGACGAGATTCGAAAAACAATAAAAAGAGGTGTGCAAGGTGATTGAAGAAGAAATTTCAAATAGCATCATTTTAGATATTGTAAAACCTTCTATCACCTTCCCAGAAATTAAGTTGGAAAAAGGGAATTCGTTAGGGTTATATACCACTAATACGGAATTAATGACCTCATATTTCTTTAAGTTAATTTCAGAACCTGAAAAGTACGCAAAAGAAGTTAAAATAAATGGATTTCTTGCAAACGGAATAAATTGGGTGGGAAGATCTTTTACACATATAGTGGTTCCTCAAATTTGGAAAGATAGCATATACAACATACTTAAAAACAAACCTAAAAGGCGTCATTTGATATTTATAGGAGCTAGAAAGTGTGATATTAACTACGATGAGCTTTCTGACATTTCAATGATTATTTCTTATTATAAAAAGGATTGCAGTATATTGGTGATAAGTGATTCTGTGGAACTATTACAAGCAACCACTGACAAGGTAGTTAATATGTTGGGAGAACCTATCGTATATGAATCAAAAGATTTTTTCAATTGATATTTTAGAAAAAAGCGATTTTTTGAAATAAGATTTTGATTTTAAAAGGGCTACAGGGCAACAGCTAGATTTTTAAAATTTAGGAGGATTTTGATGGCTTTAATAATAGACAAAGATGAAATCATAGGTACTTTAAAAAGAGAACTACAAGAAATAACAAATATGCAAGAATTTCAAAATCTAAAATCTAAATATTTAGGTAAAAAAGGTTTAATCAAGTCTCTAATGAACAATCTTAAAGATATCGACGATGTAGAATTAAAAAAAGAGTATGGTAAAAGTGTAAATGAATTGAAAGAAGAATTAGGAACTATTTTTGATGAAAAGTTGAGTGAGTTGGAAGAAAAGGAAAGGGAAGAAAAGGAGAAAAAAAACTGGGTTGATATTACGATTCCTGGGGCTCGTAGAAAGGTTGGGAAAGAAAATTTAATCACAAAAACAAGGAAAGAAATAGAAGAAATATTCATTGGAATGGGTTTTTCAGTAGCTGAAGGTCCAGAAATAGAGAATTCTTGGTACAATTTTGATGCGCTTAATACCCCTGAATGGCATCCTGCCAGAGAAATGCAGGATACTTTTTATTTATCTTTGGACAAAGAAAAGCTATTAAGAACGCATACTTCTCCCGTTCAAGTGAGAACTATGTTGAAAAGCAAACCGCCTTTGGCCATAATATCCCCTGGAAGGGTATACAGAAAAGATGAACTAGACGCCACGCATTCCCCCGTTTTTCATCAGGTAGAAGGGTTGTATGTTGATAGAAATGTTTCCGTTTCCCATCTAAAAATGTATCTTGAAGTTTTTGCTCAAAAATTTTTTGGGAATAAAGTTTCGATATTGTTACGCCCAAGCTATTTCCCTTTTACCGAACCGAGTTTTGAGGTAGATATCAGTTGTATCTTTTGTGGAGGAAAAGGGTGTAATGTTTGTAAAAATACTGGTTGGATAGAAATATTAGGAGCCGGTTTAGTTCATCCAAACGTTTTTCGAAGTGTTAATTACGATCCAAAAGTATGGCAAGGTTTTGCTTTTGGAATGGGAATTGAAAGAGTGGCGATGTTGAAATATAACATTCCAGATATAAGAGAATTTTATAAAAATGATGCAAGATTTATTGAAAGTTTATAATCAACTATCCATCATTGACAAGCAAAATTTTAGAGGGAGGTAACAATGAAAGTATCTTTAAATTGGCTTGAAGATTATATAAAAGTCACAAAAAATATCGAAGAATTAGTAAAAGAGATAAAACTTCACTCTGTAGATGTAGAAGGTTTTGAAAAAATGGGGAATAATCTTAATAATATAACAGTTGGAGAGATTAAGGAAATAACCCCAGTTGAAAATGCTGATAATTTAGTAATTTGTAAGATAGACGTGGGGAAAGAGATCAAAAATATAGTCACTGGGGACCTTACGGTTAAGGTTGGAGAAAAAGTTCCAGTTGCACTTCCTGGGGCGACTTTAGCAAACAATATAAAAATAGAAGAACGAGAGTTCAAGGGAGTAATCTCTCAGGGAATGATGTGTTCTTTGAAGGAATTAGGTATATCTAGTGATGCGGATAAAATTTACAGAATAATAGATGATGTTCCGAATGGAACAGATTTTGTAAAATTTTTTGATCTGTATGACCACGTTTTAGAGATAGAGATACTTCCCAATAGACCTGATTTACTTTCTTATTTAGGTGTTGCCAAAGAGTTAGAAACGATAGATTGTGGTGTAGGATTTAAATTACCTGAGTATATAAAAATTAGTAAAGGTGACGGGTTTCCCGTAAGAATAGAATATGAAAAATGTAATCGATATATGGCAACAGTTGTAAAAGATGTAAAAGTTGGACCATCCCCAATGTGGCTTGTTAAAAGGTTGGGAAGATCAGGAATAAGAAGTATAAACAATATTGTAGATATAACGAACTATGTAATGTTAGAAACAGGTCACCCTATCCATGCATTTGATTTAGATCTTATAGGGGATCAAATAATTGTTAGAAAAGCTAAAAAAGGTGAAAAAATCCTTCTTTTAGACGGTAAAGAGTACACCATGGAAGGAGCAGAAACACTTATAACCGACGGTGATAACATAATTGCACTTGGAGGCATAATGGGGGGAGAATTAAGCGGTATCAACGAAAATACGAAAGATATCTTACTAGAAGTTGCCCATTTTGATCCTGTTAATATAAGAAGGTCTTCCACTTACCATAAGATAACCTCTGATTCTTCGTATCGTTTTGAAAGAGGAGTTGATCCAAACAATAGTGAGATGGTAATGGGTAGATTGATTAAATTGATTAACGAATTGGCAGGGGGAAAAGTAGACGGACCTACAACGGATATTTATCCCGAACCTATAAAAAATAAAGAAATATCGATTAAAAAAAGTTATATAAACAATAGATTGGGAAAAGAATTAGCAGAAAAAGAAATTGAACAAATATTAAAAAAATTAGATTTCCCTTTCACAAAAGTGGAAAAAAGTTCACACCAGAAGGAAATGGAAGATGTAAACAAGAAAACGAATTTATCCTTTGATACAATAGATGAAGAATGGAAGGTTTCTATTCCTACAAAAAGGCCAGATATTACCCAAGAAATTGATCTTGTTGAAGAGGTTGGTAGAGTTTATGGCTACTCAAAAATACAGTCTGCTTTCCCAAATCTAAATGGAATGATAGGAAGTAAGGGAGATTTTGTTTCTTTTAAAGAGAAGGTAGCGGATATTATGTTGGCTAACGGTTATCATGAGGCAAAGACCTTTCCATTGAACAATGGCAATAGAATGTGGATGGAAAGCGGATTGGATTTAAAATTGATTAATCCTATCTCCTCAGAATTAGAATACATGTCATCCAAATTGATATATGGTTTATTGGATTCAGCTTCATTTAATTATAGAAATCAAATAAAAGATATAAAAATGTTCGAAATTGATAAAGTTTTCCAAGCAGAGAAAGGTAGTGAGACAGGTGCCAAGGAATTTACTAACCTTGCCTTTGTGGCTACGGGAAGAGAAAATAATGATGATTTCACAGATAAGAGAGAGGTTACATTTTATTCTGTAAAAGGTGCTTTAGAAAACTTGTTGAATGAATTCCATGTAAAAGTAGAATACGTAAGAAACGATCAATCTGGTTTTTTGAAAGCACAAAGTGCTCTTTTATTTATTAACAGTGAAGAAGTTGGCTTTTTAGGTTTACTTGATCCAGTGATAGCCGATAATTATTACGAAATAAAAGATCCAATATATATCTGTGAGATTAACTTAAACAAAATATTTGAAGGTAAGAAGGAAATAAAAAGAGAATTCAGAAAAGTAGATTTTCCTGCTATCAAAAGAGAGTATTCTATGATTGTTCCACTAAACATTGAATTTAAAGAGATTCAAGAAATAATAATAAATGTGGCAGATATTGTAGAAGATTTTAAAATTTTTGATGTTTACAGAGGAAAAAACATAGAAGAAGATAAAACAAGTATAACCGTTTCAATAGTTTATAGATCAGAAAATAAAACTTTGACGGAAGAAGAAGTCAATCAAGTCGAAAGATCTATTTTAGAAAGTTTGAACAATAAAGGGATCAAACTTCGAGAAAGCTAGGCATAAGATTGACCTAGATATAGATAATAGACACTTTAGTAATAAAAAGATTTTCAAAAATAAAATTTTGATTTTTAAAGGGTTACAGGGCGGAGCCTTCCCATCCAATTGTGGGTGGGATGCAGGGCGAAGGGGTGCTAAAGTAAGTTTTAGAATTTATAAAGACAGTAATAGATAAAGAAAGGAGAAAGAGATGCAAAGAAATGTCACAAGTTACTTAATAATGTTGAATGTTTTAATATTTATAATGATGTTTTTATTTGGCGGTATAAGCGCTTTTTCTAACCCACGTATATACATACTTTTTGGTGCCCAACTAGGTAATTTAATCACAGCTGGAGAATGGTTCAGACTGATTACTTCAATGTTTGTTCATGGTGGCCTATTTCACATATTTTTCAATATGATCGCTTTATTTTACGTGGGTAACTTAGTTGAAAGGGCTTATGGAAAAGAAAGATTCATTTCTATATACATGTTATCAGGTATTTTTGGTAATCTTTTAACCCACTTATTTTTACCCAGTGCAATCTCTGTAGGAGCATCAGGTGCAATATTCGGATTGATAGGCCTACTTTTTGGAGCGGGATTTAGACACGATACCCCTACTATATTAAGACCTGTAACAGGTACCGCTCTACTCCCAATTATCTTAATAAACGTGATCTGGGGATTCTTACCGGGTGCTAATATAAACAATTTTGCCCATTTAGGAGGATTAGGGATAGGTTTTACCTTTGGCTGGTTAACACCTATAAGGTACACGAAGAGGAGTTACCAAACATGGAGAACGCTTTCTTACTTGTCTTACGGATTAATTATTGCAAGTTTTATTTTACTTTTGATATTCGATTTTAGATATTACATATTTTAATTAAAACTCTTTTTTGAGGTGATATATTTGACCCTAGACGATTTGGTTGGTAAAAATGTTATAGAAGAAAGAATCAAAAGGATTTATGAAAGAGATAAAGAAATAAATTCGGTTTTAAGAATAGAAAAGGTAGAAGGCAACAAAGATGGCAATTACTTTGGCATACCTTTTTTGGTCAAGGATAACATATTAGTTGAAGGTACAAAAACAACAAACGGTTCTAAAATCCTTGAAAATTATAATTCCCCTTACACCGCAACTGCCGTTGAAAAACTTTTAAAAGCAGGTTTTACAGTAGTAGGGAAAACTAATATGGACGAGTTCGCCATGGGTAATACCAACGAGCATTCAGCCTTTGGACCTGTAAAAAATCCTAAGAATTTAAACAGGGTTCCAGGGGGTAGTAGTGGAGGTTCAGCTGCAGCTGTAGCAGCAGGATACGTTCCATTTTCTTTGGGATCCGATACTGGGGGATCGGTAAGACAACCTGCCGCTTTTTGTGGTGTTGTAGGATTTAAGCCTTCATACGGTATGATATCACGATACGGTTTAACAGCCTTTTCATCTTCATTGGATCAAATAGGTGTTTTTGCAAATAATGTTAAGGACGTCAGAACGGTTACAGAAATTATGAAAGGAAAAGATCCCAAGGATTCAACCACATTGGAGCATGATAAAGATCTCGTAAAAGATGTAGATATTGATTTATCCCAAACTAAAATTTGCATTCCAAAGGTTGTTTACCATGAAAATGCAGATGATAATGTAATAAAACAATTTGAAAGGGTTATTAACTTTTTGAGAAGCAAAGGAGCAAAAGTTGATATAAAAGATATACCAGAACTGGAATATTCAGTAGCTATTTATTATATAATAGCTCCTGCTGAAGCCTCATCCAATCTTTCAAGATACGATGGAGTCAAATACGGATTGAGGAACCATGCCTTAGGTTTAAATAAAATGTATAAAGCTACCAGAGAGGGTGGCTTAGGAATAGAGGTAAAAAGGAGAATAATGATGGGGACTTTTAACCTTTCTTCTCTTTATTATGATCAATATTACTCAAAGGCCTCAAAAGTAAGAAAATTGTTGAGTAACAAAATGAAGGAAATTTTGAATGATTATCATTTGATAATGACCCCCACATCTCCTGTTCTTCCACCAAAGATAGGGGAAAAGTTAAAACCTTTAGACTATTATTTAATGGATATTTTTACAATTCCTGCGAATTTAACTGGGTCACCTGCCATAAGTATTCCCTTTGGTGATGTCCAAGGGTTACCTTTTGGTATACAATTCATTGGTCGCTACATGAAAGATGAGGAACTATTAACTATAGCAGACAATTTCTTTAAAGAGACCCCTAGGGAGTTGAAAAATTATGTATAAAACCATTATAGGATTGGAAATACACGCCCAATTACTAACAAAATCTAAAGCCTTTTGTTCATGCAGTACAGAACATTTTGAAGCTGAGCCGAATATTAATATTTGCCCAGTGTGTACGGGGCAACCTGGAACATTGCCGGTATTAAACGAAGAAGCGCTTAAACTTGCGATAAAAACTGGATTAATACTAAATGGGCAGATAAATAAGTTTTCTAGGTTTGATAGAAAGAATTATTTTTACCCTGATTTGCCAAAAGGTTATCAAATTACACAATATTTTCATCCCATAGTAAGTGGTGGATACATCGACGTTGAAGGCAAAAAGATAAGAATAAGAAGAATGCATTTGGAAGAAGATACCGCTAAGATGCTTCATGAAGGTGATCAAATTTCCTCTGCTCAAGAAAGTTTAATAGATTTTAATAGAGCAGGTATACCTCTTTTAGAGATTGTAACAGAACCGGATATTGAGACTCCTAAACAGGCAAGGATTTTTATGGAGAAATTAAGAAATTTGCTTAGGTACGCTGATGTTTCAACGGGTGATATGGAAAAAGGAGCCTTGAGATGTGATGCAAATATTTCTATTCTCAACCAAGAAAACAAAGAAATAAGTAAAAGGGTAGAGATTAAGAATATAAACTCATTCAAATTTGTAGAAAAAGCGTTAGAATATGAAAGAGATAGAATTATCAATAATTTAGAAAAAGGTGGAGAGTTAATACAAGAAACGAGAGGTTGGGATGCCAACAAAAAAGAGACATTTTCAATGAGAACAAAAGAAGAGGAAATGGACTACAGGTATTTTCCCGAACCAGATCTCCCTATACTGATTCTGAACGATGAACTTATTGAAACCGTTAAAAAACTCATTCCGGAAATGCCAGAAGAGAAAGCTAAAAGGTTTGTTTCACAGTACAATATACCTGAATATGATGCACAAATTCTCTCTTCAGACAAAGAGTTAGCTGATTATTATGAAAGATGTGTAGAATTGGCTAAGGATGCCAAATTTGTTAGTAATTTTATCTTAACTGAGTTATTAAGAGAGATGAAAGAAAATGAGGATAGTATTGAAACTGTAAAAATTAAACCCGAACATTTTGCAGAATTAAAAATGCTTTTAGATACGAATACAATTTCAACAAAGATCGCCAAAGATATATTTCCCGAGATGTATAGAACGGGTGATAGCCCTAAACAGATTGTTGAAAAGAAAGGTTTAAAGCAAATAGAAAACGAAGATGAACTAAGAAAAATAATTGAAAATGTCTTAAAAGAAAATACCGATAGTGTTGAAAAATATAAAAATGGGAAAAAGAAGCTGTTGGGATTTTTTGTCGGCCAAGTTATGAAAGAGACGAAAGGTAAAGCTAACCCCCAAAAAACAAACGAAATACTCAAAGAATTACTTGAAGATAATTGATAATCACCACGAGGTGATGAACCTTGAGAAAATTGTATTTTATCTGGTTTTTTATGTTTATTTCGACAGTAATCTTATCTTATGTAGGTTACACTCCTTTTGAACCAGAGATAGAGAATAAAGGAGCAACCTTTTCACTGTCCACGTCATCTTTTGAAGATTTTGGATTAGAGATCGGTTATTCCGATTACAACTCTTTATATATAGAAAATAAAATCTTTAACAGGACGATAAAATTGAAAAGTGGAGAATCTTTTTTTAAAATGTTTGTAAATGTACCAGTATACAACAGTGAATTTGGTGTGGGATACGAGTACAAACTTGAAAATAATTTTTTAGGAGTTTTGACAGTAAAAAATTTTCAAAGAGTTGAGGTTAAAAATGTCGACCACGATATATATAACTTCATTCAAGCTAAGTTCAATGCCCCTTCATATGCTATAGGAAATCTATTTCTTTTTAACAATAAAAATATGAATCTATTTGAAGTAAAGGCTCAAATATTTAGGCCTGTAGAAATACCTATTAGTTTAGGTTATTCAAATGGTTTGTATTTAAATATTCCTCTTGTTAACCTAGATAGTTACTATGTAGATACGATAGACATAGGAGCATCACTGATACAACAAAAATGGTATCCAAATATTGGATTCTCAATTCCTGTGAATGTATTCGGTCAACAGTTGCATCTTGGTACAAGAATAGCTTTTGGTCAAGACTTTTTTTACGAATTTTATCTTTATAATGAAAATCTTAAGTTGCCTCTACTTTTTTCGTTCAACGAAAAAGGAGGAAGTTTGTTTTTTGAATTCTAATTATATTGCAGTATATTTACACATACCTTTTTGTGTGAAGAGATGCCTTTATTGTGATTATGTGTCTACAACTGATTTTTCCTTAAAAGAAGAATATTTTAATGCATTATACAAAGAAATCGCTTGGAAAGGTGAAAAATTAAAAGATAGGAAGGTTAGAACGGTTTATTTTGGAGGCGGAACCCCATCTTTTGTTGAGAAAGAATTTATTTTGCAAACCTTTCGTTCATTACAAGAACATATGGATCTATCTGATTTAGAGGAATTCACGATAGAGGTAAATCCCGAAAGTGTTGATGAGAAAAAAGTACAACTTTACAAGGAAATTGGGATTAACAGAATATCTATGGGGTTCCAAAGTACTTCTGATAAGATATTAAAAACCGTAGGAAGAGCCCATGATTTTAATAAAGGGTTAGAATCTTATGAACTTTTGACATCTTTTTATGATAATATAAATGTGGATTTTATTCTTGGATTACCTTATGAAAATTTTGAGACGGTTAATAGTAATTTAGAGTTTATAGAAAAGATGAAACCCTCTCATATTTCTTATTATTTATTGGATTCTTCACACAATACTCCTTTAAAACATTTTCTTGAAATCAAGGAAATGAAACTTCCGGAAGATGACTTAGTAGATGAACTTCTTGATTATATCTATGATCAATTGGAAAAATTAGAATATAACAGATATGAAATTTCAAGTTGGTCCCTACCCAACAAAGAATGTATTCACAATCAATTTTATTGGTATAACTTAGATTATGTAGGATTTGGGGTTTCTGCAGGAGGGCATATCAACAACGAGAGATATGTGAATACCTCAGATGTTAAAGCGTATATTACAAAATTAAACGATGATGAACTTCCATACGATACAAAAAATGTGAATGATGAGTTTACTGAATTGTTAGAGACCCTTTTTATGTCTTTGAGACTAACAAGAGGAATAACTTATGACTCTTTGGTAAAAAGGTTTTCTAAAAGTTTGGTTGATAATGTCTTAAATCAGACAAAAAATAATTTGGACGGGTATATATCTATTGATGATTCTATTAAATTAACTACAAAAGGCTTAAATTTTTCAAGGTATGTTTTTGAGAAGTTATTAGAGATATCTTCAATTTAAGGGAGGCTTTTTCTTGGGTAAGAAGGACGAAGTTGAAAGTTATTTGAAAAATAAAAATTTTAATGATCCCAATTTATTCAAAGAAAGGAAAGACTGGGACAAATATTTTATGGAAGTGGCGGATTTGGTAAGTAAAAGGTCTACCTGTTTGCATAGAAAGGTTGGAGCCGTAATAGTAAAAGAAAAAAGGATCTTAGCGACTGGTTACAATCAACCACCATCTGGTTTTCCTCACTGCGATGATATAGGTTGTATAAGAGACGACTTAGGTATAAAAAGTGGAGAAAACCAAGAAATTTGTTACGGTCTTCATGCAGAACAAAATGCCTTGATGCAAGCCGCTAAATTTGGGATTAGTACTGATAACGCATCAATTTATATCACGCATCAACCTTGTTCCGTATGTGCCAGGTTGATAATAAATGCCGGCATCAAGAAGGTTTATTATAGAGAAGGCTATCCAGATAGTCTAACACAATTGTTTTTTAATACGTGCAACATACAAACAAAAATTATCGAATGATCAAAATCAAATACCAAGGTTGAAAGGTGGGATAAAATGCCTATAGAGAGATATTTTAAGTATTTAAGAAAAGACAGAATGACTCATGTGTGGTGTCCCGGATGTGGTAATGGAATAATAATGAAAAATTTTGTGGAAGCAGTGGATAATTTAAGTTTAGATAAAAACAAGGTGGCAGTTATATCGGGAATAGGATGTTCTTCAAGAGTGACTGGGTACCTTGATTTTAACACTATGCACACACTCCATGGAAGGGCTGTTGCCTTTGCAACTGGAGTTAAATTAGCAAAACCAGAGTTTAATGTGGTAGTAATGGGAGGAGATGGAGATATACTAGCAATAGGTGGGAATCATTTCATTCATGCTTGCCGTAGAAATATGGATCTAACAGTTATTATCTTCAACAATTCTATTTATGGCATGACAGGCGGACAATATTCCCCTGAAACTCCTACTGGAACCTACGCTTCAACTTCTCCTTATGGGAATTTAGAAAACAATTTTGATGCAGTTAATCTTGCAATAACTTCTGGTGCCACTTACGTCGCTAGATCCACCGTTTTTCATTACATGTTATCAGTTAAATACATAGAAAACGCCTTAAAACACAAAGGTATGTCAGTTGTTGAGATAGTCACAAATTGTCATACTTATTATGGAAGATACAACAAAATGACAAGCCCTACTCAAATGTTGCAATATTTCAAAGATAACTCTGTTATGTTGAGCAAAGCCAAAAATATGAATGAAAATGACTTGAAAGATAAGATAATAATAGGTGAATTTCTGAATGTTGAAAAAGAAGGCTACATTGATAGGTATGAAAAATTAAGGAAAAAATTGGTTTCACAGGAGGTATCACCGAAATGAGTAGTTTAATAAGTACGCCTAATTCGGTGAGATTCAGCGGAGAAGCCGGTCAAGGTAACATCTTAATGGGAATAATATTTGCAAAAGCACTGGTAAAAGAAGGATTTTGGGTTGTTCAATCTCAACATTATGGTGCACAGGTGAGAGGTGGACTTTCTTATTGTGATGTGCTCTTTGATCAAGAACCTATAGATTATCCCGAGGCTAAAAATTTTGATATATTGTATTTGATGCATAATGTTGGTTTAAATCATATTGGGAATCTCAAAAGAAATGGTATTTTATTCTACGATGAAAAATTTGTTGAAAATATACCCCAGTATGTAGAAAGAATCACCAAAAAAATAATCAAAGTTCCAGCTTCACAAATAGCTATAGAAGAATTATCAAACAAAAATGTGGCAAATATGATAGGGTTAGGGGTTCTTTGCTCAGTAACTCAGATAATAAGTTTGGAAAGTCTTATAGAAGAAGTCAAATCGAACGTATCAAAAAATTACATAGAAATTGATGAAAAAGCCATCAAAATTGGCTATGATTTATGCAAAAAAAGGTATCCGTTAGAGTCAACTAAAATGTATAAAAAATTAGGGAAAGGTTATGAATAGAAATAATGAAAACAGGAGTCTAAAAAGTAGTTTTTCTTATGCTTTGAAAGGGCTCATCGAAATTTATAAATCTCAAAGAAATTTTAGAATACAAAGTTTAATAGGACTAATAGTATTAATTGTTGCTATTTTTGCCAACTTAACTGAAGTTGAGTTTATACTTTTAATATTCACAGTTATGCTAGTGTTGATTATGGAAACAGTGAATACCGTAGCAGAGAAACTGTTGGATTTTCTTCATCCTTTTTATAGCTCTTCAGTAAAGATAATTAAGGATGTTTCTGCTGCATCGGTTTTTATAACTTCTATCTTCGCAGTTGCAATTGGAATAATTATCTTCGGTCATGCTTTTTTCAATCTGAACCCTAAATATGGTATAATTTTAGCAATAGTTTTTTTGCTTTTTTTGAATTTATGTGGCTTTATATATAAAAAAACAGAAAAATAATGAGGAGGAAGATACTTGGATCAAATAAGGGTCTTAATAGTTGATGACTCAGCCTTCATGCGAATGGTCCTAAAAGATATTATAGACAAGGAACCTGACATGAAAGTAGTTGGATTAGCCAAAGATGGAATTGAAGCGGTAGAAAAAGCTTTGTCTTTAAATCCAGACGTGATTACTTTAGATGTTGAAATGCCTAAAAAAAACGGGCTCGATGCTTTAAGTGAGATAATGTTAAAATCTCCAACAAGAGTTATTATGGTAAGCAGTTTGACTTCAAAAGAAGCCTCTATTACAATAGAATGTTTAGAAAAGGGAGCTTTTGATTTCATTCAAAAACCGGCTGGAAGTACCTCTTGGACTATAAGAGACGTTCAAGATGAATTGCTGATAAAGATAAGAGAAAGTATGAATGTCTCTATCGAAAAATTGAAAAGTATCCATTTTGTTGGAAGCAAGAAGATAAAGAAAAGTGCAAGAGTAAATATATTGGGAGAAAAAGTTGTGTTGATAGCAAGTTCAACGGGAGGACCTCGTTCTTTAGATGTTATAATTCCGCAACTACCTGAAAATTTGAATGTTCCAATAATTATTGTTCAACACATGCCGGCAGGTTTCACAGCTTCTTTAGCTTATAGATTGGATAAAATTTCAAATTTGAAGGTAAAAGAAGCTGAGGAGGGAGAATTTTTACAAAAGAATGTTGTATACATTGCTCCAGGGGATTTTCATTTGGGTTTAAAACAGGAGGACCATAAAATAAAGTTGTTTTTAGATAAAAGCGATAAAATTAATAATGTACGACCTTCTGCTGATTTCACTTTTGATCTGGCTGCTGAAATTTTTAAAGAAAACTCATTGGCAGTTATTCTGACAGGAATGGGAAGAGACGGTGCGAAAGGGGCATTTAAAGTTAAACATTACGGTGGAAAGGTTATAGCAGAGTCGAAAGAAACTTCCGTGGTTTATGGAATGCCAAAAATTGTTGCCCAAGAAGGTTATGCGGATTTTGTTCTTCCAAATTACGATATTGCAGAAAAGATATTAGAAATTTTAACTGATCAATCAAGGGGGATAAAAAGATGAATAAAAGGGTAATTCAGCTGTTAATAATTTTTGGCTTTTTATTTCTCTCTTTTACTACCTTTGCAAAAACGCTTTATTTTCAATGGAGAGAGGTAGATCCGGCTTACTATTTTGAAGATGGAGAAAATCTATATGTTAGTTTAAAAGTTATTTCTGAAAAGAGTGGAAGAACTTTAGATGTATATAACGATACTTTGATTTACGTAAAAGACAGCAAATGGAACGTTTTTATTTTTCCCCAGAATAGTTTAGCAATTATTAACAGCACCGAATCCATTCGTTTCGATCCAAATGATCTAAAAGTGGTTGATGGAGAAATTTATATAACTACAGAGTTGATAACGAAGTTGAGCAACTTAGAACTCATTTCTAATGATTCTTCTGTTTACTTGAATCTGCCACTAACTCAAGTAAGTTCAATAAAAACGATCATACAAAAAACTGATGCCAGAATAATAATAGAGCTTTCTTCAAGCCCTGAAGATGTTGGAATATACCCATTAGTTAATAAATCCGGATATTTAATTAAGATAAAAGGTGCCGAAATTCCTGATTCTTATTACTATGAAGAATACAACAACAAGATCAATTACATAAAGGCATATCACTATTCACCAACAGAAGTTTGGATACAAGTAAAACTGAACAACTCCGCTGATTTGGAAGAATTAATTGAAGAAAATAGAATAATATTAGACCTTTCTTTTAAAGATACAATCACCTTGCCTGTTTTGGTCTTGGATCCAGGTCATGGAGGGATAGATCCGGGAGCTGTTGGTCCTAACCAAACTTTTGAAAAAGACATTGCTTTAAAAGTAGCAAAAAGAGCTCAAGAACTTTTGAAACCTTACAGTATTAACGTTTATCTGACTAGAACAAACGATGTATACGTTGATTTACACGATAGAGCAGTTTTTTCTAATGAAAAAGGTGCAGATTTATTCATTAGTTTACACTTGAATGATTATCCTCAAGATTCTTCAGTTTACGGATCAGAGGTTTACTATTTTGATTTTTCAGAAAGCGCATATGCAAGAAGAATAGCCTACCGGGAAAATTTAGATTTGAATACTGATAAAAATCTTATAGAAACATGGGTGACGGATAAAGAAAACAGTCTAGATGAAAGTGAGAAGTTTGCCAATATATTGGCAAGTTATTTGAATGTAAATGGGGTTAAATTTAGGGGCGTTCATACGGCGGAGTTCGCTGTTTTGGCTTATACTAGGAGTCCCGCAGTTTTATTTGAAATGGAATTTATCAGTAATCCTCAAGTAGTAGATGAATTTACGAATGGGGACTATGTGGAAGTTTTTGCAGAAATTATTAAAAACGCAGTTATTGACTTTTTTGGTCTAAAATAATACATTGGGGGTTAATCCCCGGACATTGGAGTTTAACCCCCAAACCCCAAGTTTCAAAGTTCGTTTTAATTGTTTGATTTGCAAGAAGCGGCAAACAAAGGCTTGGGCCTTTGAAGACCAAAGGCCCAAGAACATTTAAATTTATTTTGATTAATTGGTTCGCACAAACCGGCGAACCACAAAGGAGGTTAATTTATTTGCAAGAGAAGGCAAAAATTCCTACTGATATATTGATTTTTCTTGTTTTGTTTGCTTTAATACCTTTTTTAATGGTACCCAATTTGGTTTATGAGTACTCTACTCAAAAACATTTGGTTTTTTCTTTATTCATGGTTTTTATTTTAATTTATTATTTGTTTAAATACTTTTCTAAACCTATTTCAATAAAGTTCACTTATCCACACATTTTTTTATCTTTTTTCAGTATTTCTGCCTTTTTATCTTTGATATCAGTTTACATAGAGAATAAATATTACCTACCTACGTCAGCTGGAGTAGCCTTCTACATAGTGCTTATTGCTTTTTTTTCGTATGTAGTTACAACGCGTTTTGGGAAGGATTTTAAATTCATCGAATATGGTCTTTTTATTTTTATGGTTACGGGAACTGTTATAGCCATAGATGGGCTTTTGAACAAGTTTTTAGGCTTTGATTTGTTCTTTGGTAAGTATGGAGACCCTTCTCAAAGAATAGCCTTAAGAACGACTATCGGGAACCCTAATTTTGTTTCAGACTATTTGGCACAGCTATTACCAATTTCTATATATTTTACTTTGAGAAAGAATACGAGTATCTACATTAGAATATATGCTTTAGCGAATGTTTTTATAATGTATTGGGTTGTTTTGTTAGCACAAACTCGTTCTATTTATCTTGCCACCTTTGTTGGATTAGGATTCACTATAATATCTTTTCTCATTTCCAATAAAAAAGATACCTTGAAAAATTATGTAAAAAGTAAAGAGTTTAAAATATGGATAATTCTGGTTTTATCTGTTTTAGCCTTTTTATTCCTTATGTTTAATTTTGAAACGCCATTCAACAGGGGTGGAGAGGTGATAGCGGCAGACCGCTTCGCAGCTATGGCTTCTGTTTCTTCTTGGGATGAAAGAAGTTTGTCCTGGCTCTCCGCTGTAAAACAATTTGCAGATGAGAATCATAAAAACCATTTTATAATCGGAAGTGGAATAAATACATATCCCGTTTATGCAGTTCATTACCTAGCTGAGGTACAAGCGGAAAATCCTGAGAGATTTTTATATGCATGGAATAACTTCAAAAGAGCTCACAACGATTATCTACAAGTGTTGGGAGAGACAGGTATTTTAGGTTTCTCTTCAATATTGTTAATGCTCGTAAGTTTAATGGTGATATACTTTAAAGTTCTAAAACTTGAAAAAGATGATGACAACAAGAGCCTTTTATTCCCCTTATTTGGATGGAGCGCCGCAGTCATGGCAATCCATGCATTCACAGAGTTTGCATTTCACATGCATCCAAACCTTATATTAAGTGTATTTATCCTCTCAAGTGCTGTATCAGAACAGTTCAATTCACATGTGAAAAGCTTTAATATCAAAAATAGTCAGGTTGTGATTATTCCTTTAGTTTTGGTTGGAATAGTGGCGTCGTATTACAAAATAAACGAAGTTACATCAGAAGCTTTTTTCGTTAAAGGAAATCGTGAATACAATTCAATGGTATCTCTTATTAACGCTACTGAAAGTCAAATACCAAATATTATAAGCCAACTTGAAGCTCAAAAATCCAGTCTTCAAAAACAATTGATGAATTACACTCCAGGGAGTGTGAATTTTCAAAGGATAACTCAAAGTATAAACCAGATAGACACACAGATAGAAGATTATAAAAATATGCAGTTATCATACGAGAATAGAGCAGAACAAAGCTATAAGAATGCCTTTGAATATTTCCAGAAATCATTAAAATGGAATCCGAATTTCGGCAAATCGGCATTTTACCTGTCTCAACTTTTGACGTCTAGCATTCGGCAGAATTCCCTTACTTATGAAGATTTACCTAAAATATTTGAAAAAGAAATCGACGGTTACGATTTTATGATCGAAGAGTTCGAAGGTGCAATGGATTTAATGCCATTTCCTGATAATATTTTAAGAGACACCGTAGAACCGATTTATTCCACCGATACAAACAACAACGCCAAACAAATTACTTTAAAAATTCAAACCCTATACGATGGAATAAATCAGTTGGAATATTCATATTTATCATTCAATGAAAAGAATGCCTATAGATTAATAGGCAGAATATATTATAACATCGTAATTCTATACGAACAGCTAAAGGATTACATTCCACTAGATAAGTTAAAGACAGTAGAAAAACTTCAAGACGAGGCTTACAATAATTTTCATCATTGGGAGCAGCAAGCTATATACATCCTTCCTGGGGGTTGGAATAGGTTTCCTGAATGGGAAGATGTTTATTATGAATATTTGCTGTTAACCGTAAGGCTGATAAATATATATCCACAAGATGAATTAATAAACAAAATAGTTTTCATTACTCAAAAAGAGGGAGAAGCAGATTATTACATGGCCCAAAAATCTAGAGGGATACCAGATAGTTCATTAAAATTGTTATCTGAGTTATATTCAACTTTGAGAGATGAAAATTTAAAAAATCAACTAGTAGAAAACATTGTTAGCAATTATAAAGCTGTTTATAACTATTACAAGAGTTTAAAAGAAGAAGGATCACCCAATTATTCTAGATATCAAGATAGAATCGAAAGTTTCTTCAGTGATTACGAATTTTTCACAAGAAGGATGGTAAAGTAATGATCAAAGTAATGACGTTTTTGTTGTTGATATCTTTGAGTTGGTTTTTGATTGTATTTTCTGCTTATTTGAAAATAAACTCTTATGGATACACACTTGAAGGTAGCCTGAAGGATTTCTACGTTGAAAATTCTTCTTTGATGAAAGTTATACCTTTTATAGAAGATGACCAAATTGAAGAAGCTGAATTGAATGGATATGAAATTTATAAGAAAGATAAGAAAATCATTATAAAAAAAGTTATAGAGTAACTTTGGAAAATATTTTTTCAAAGAATAGGAGTTTTCAAGAGCAATGATTGAAGAAGTTATAAATTCTTTTGATTATGTAGTTCAATTGAAAGAAAAGGGAATGATAACTTGGGAAGAGATCTTCCCAAGTTTTTATAGCATCGCAAAAAATAATTTCAAAATAATTAAAGAAAATGGCCTTTTGGAAGATGTTAAGAAGATTCTGGCTTATATAAAACCTCTTGAAACATTGCCAGAAAAACGCAAGGAAAAACGTCTAGAAGGTTTAAAAGACTCTTTAAAGATTTTAAAAGAGCGGTATTTAGTTGATGAAGTCTCAGTAAAACCAGAAAAAAAATTGGCGCCACTCACCGATATAAAATATATAAAAAAGGTAGGAGCGAAAAGGGCCTTAATTTTAAATAAATTAGGTATTTATTCATTAAAAGATTTCTTTTACTATCCACCTCGGGATTACGAAGACAGAAGAAAGGTTGTTAAAATATTCAACGCCAAAGAGAATGAAAAAGTCGTAATAATAGGAAACGTAGTGAAAAGTGAAGAAGTAAAAATAAATAAGGGTTTAACTATTTACAACTTTTCAGTGGAAGATGACACTGGGGTCATAATTGTTACTTTTTTCAACCAGGATTATGTTAAATCTTATTTAAAAAGAGGTGTGAAGTCTGCTTTTTATGGGAGGATAGAGTATTCATATGGTATGAAACAGATGAAGTCTCCAGATTTTCAAGTGATCAAAAGTGAGGAGGATTTCAAAAGAGAAATTCTGCCAGTTTATCCATTGACGTCTGGTATCTTCCAAACAATTATGCGAAAAATAGCAAAAGAAGCTATTCAACAGACATATTTTTTAGAGGAATTTTTACCTGAAGAATTCGTTCAAGGGTTCAACTTATTAGATTTGAAAAAGCGAATAAAAGGAATCCATTTTCCTTTAAGCATTTATCATAAAGAAAGGGCTTGGTACTCTTTAAAATACGAAGAGGCAATTTTATTTGAGTTAGCAATGATCTATCTGAAATTAAAGATGAAAGAAGTGAAAAAAGGTGAGAAGAAGGAGATAAAAGGAGAATTATCAAAAAAATTTCTCAAGACTTTAAATTTTGAACTCACTCAAGCCCAAAAAAGAAGTTATGAGGAAATTAGAAAAGATTTAATTTCTCCATATCCTATGAACAGACTTTTACAAGGGGATGTTGGTTCTGGTAAAACCGTTGTTTCAGAACTAGCGATTATAGATGTTTGTGAATCTGGTTATCAAGCGGCGGTTATGAACCCCACCTCTGTTTTATCAAAACAACAGTTTAAAAGACTATCAAAAGATTTAGAGTCGTTAGGTTTAAAAGTAGCTTTGTTAACGGGAGATACCAAGGAAAGCGATAAAGTATTAATTAAAGAAAAGTTAAAGACAGGAGAAATTAATGTTGTAGTTGGTACCCATGCAATTATTCAACAAGATGTAGAATTTAAAAAACTAGGGTTGGTGGTTATTGATGAACAACATAGATTTGGAGTGAATCAAAGACTGGAACTCATTAAAAAAGGGAATCATCCTGATATTTTGGTTATGACTGCTACTCCTATTCCTAGAACTTTAGCAATGACTTTTTATGGTGACTTAGATGTTAGCTTAATTGATGAAATGCCTAAAGGAAGAAGGCCTATTAAAACAATACTTGTAGCTGAATCCAACAGGAAAAGTTTGTATGAGTTCGTTAAAGAAGAATTAGATCAGGGGAATCAAGTTTTTTTCGTGTATCCTTTGATAGAAGAATCTGAAGCCTTAGAATTAAAAAACGCGATAAGTATGTATGAAGAGTTAAATAAAGTATTTGAAAAATATAAAGTGGGACTTTTACATGGGAGGCTTTCATCTTCAGAAAAAAATGACGTTATGGACAAATTTGTTCAAAAAGAATATGATATATTAGTTTCGACATCGGTAGTAGAAGTGGGGATAGATATCCCTGATGCAACGGTAATGGTCATAGAACATCCGGATCGTTTTGGATTATCTCAATTGCATCAGCTCAGAGGAAGAGTGGGCAGAAGTGATAAACAGTCTTATTGCTTTTTAGTAATAGATGATGATGCCAACAATGAGATAAAAAGTAAAATGAACTCCTTTTCTAAGACGTTAGATGGTTTTGAAGTAGCAGAAATTGACTTAAAATGGAGGGGACCAGGCAAATTCTTTGGAGTGGAACAGCATGGGATGCCGGAATTTAAATTTTTAGATTTAGTCGAAGATATGAATATTATAGAAAGTTCAAGAAAAACGGTAGAACTTTTTTTATCTTCTATCCAAAGTTTCGATAGATATCCTAATTTAAAACACGAATTGCAAGCAAGATATGGAGATTCAATACATTTGGTCAATGTACTATAGAGATTTTTAGTTTTGGAAGGCTTTAGGAGGATGAATATGAAAAAGGATAAAGTCTTTTTAAACACTTTGTGGGTTTCGATAACCTCTTTTTTAGTTATTTGTATAGTTGTTTTACCAAAGAGTTTTTCTGGGGAATGGTATTTCAGTCCAGTTTTAGTTACGGTTGGTCCATTAGAAATAAGATGGTATGGACTGTTAATCGCTTCATCGATACTGTTGGCAACATTTATTGCTCAGAAAGAAGCTGAAAGAGAAAAAATAAACGAAGACGATCTTTTCACCGCAGTTTCTTTGGGAATTATATTTGGTATTATAGGAGCAAGATTATATTATGTTCTTTTTAATTTTGAATACTTCTCTCGAAATCCTTCAGAAATTTTTAAGATATGGCATGGAGGAATGGCTATACATGGAGCGATACTGGCTGCTTTTTTAGTAGTTTTTTTGTATACGCAGTTGAAAAAAAAATGTACCTTTACCTTCCTGCAAGGGTTAGATTTATTCACTTTTGTTTTACCGTTAGCTCAAGCTATTGGAAGATGGGGCAATTTTTTCAACCATGAAGCATATGGTTCACCGACAAATCTTCCATGGAAGATGTACATTTCTTTACCTGATCGAATGCCAGGGTATGAAGCCTATGAATATTTTCATCCAACATTCTTATATGAATCTGCCTGGAATTTGTTAGTATTTCTAATATTGTTTTATTTTATTAGAAATAAGAGAAAAACATATGGAGAAGTCACCGCTCTGTATTTAATTCTTTATTCTATCGGGCGAATCCCGATTGAAAGGTTAAGAACGGATAGTCTCTACATTGGGGATTTTCGCGTTGCAGTAGTTATAAGCTTAATATTGATAGTATTAGGTTCTTTGCTTTTTGTATACCTAAGAAACAAAAGAGAAATCGTTGAAAAAAGGAGTGAATATTGATTGATAAATATTCTATTAATAGCTTTAGGTATTTTTCTCTTAATAAGAGGGGCAGATAGGTTAATAGAAGGAGCCCTTGGATTAACAAGAAAAGTAGGTGTTTCTGAGCTGTTTGCAGGTTTGACGGTGGTGGCATTTGGTACCAGTGCGCCTGAATTAGTTGTTACAATTTCTTCGTCAATAAAAGGGGCTAGTGTAGGATTAGGAAATGTTCTTGGATCCAACGTCGCGAATATTGGATTAATTTTAGGAATCTCTTTTTTAATCTCCCCAACAAAAGTTCAAAAATCTACAGTAAATATAGAAATGCCTTTTTTGGTTATTATTTCAGTGGTTATATTTGCAATGATAATGGAAGGGAATAGTGTTTTAACTAGATACGATGGTATGATACTGATAACTTTTTTGCTTATTTTTATGGCTTATCTCTATTATATGGCAAAAAATGATCAACAAATGAGGAAACAACTTGTCGAAAGCGACGAAATGAAAAAAGTCGAAAAGGAAGAGTCTTGGGCTAAAATAATTACTTTCTCTGCCTTAGGATTGGTTATGTTGATAATAGGAGGAGAATTGACGGTAAACAATTCAGTTATATTTGCTAAAAATATTGGAATCTCAGAATCTTTGATAGGGGTAACTATAGTTGCGATTGGGACTTCTCTTCCGGAATTAGTTACCGCTATTGTTGCAGCGATCAAACATTCAGATGATATAGTGATGGGAAATATAGTTGGTTCTAATACATTCAACGTCGCTGCCATACTGGGTATATCAGCACTGATAAATGGCGCCAAGGCAGATAGACCGGTTACTTTTGATGTTTCTTATGGGCTGTTACTGGCATTGGTCTTGTTGCTTGGTACGATGATGAAAAAAGATAGAAAAGTTGGAAGAGGTTTAGGTTCCATACTATTTTCTTTGTATGTAATCTACATAATAATTAGTATAAGAATTGGATAATTTTTAAAGTGTGAAGAAAGGAATTAAGATGGGCATCGATAATAAGAAAAAGACTTTACTTGTCATTTTTGCTTTATTTCTATTTTTTTTCTTTTATCCGGTTACTTTAGTTGATGAAGAAGATAACAATATTAGAATTTTTTCAACTGGGTTAACAAAGGTAATTTTCTATGATGACATTCAATATACCTTTAAAGAGAAAACTATCTTTTTTTACGAAGAAATACCTTTTGAGGAGTTTATTTTGTTAAATGTACAAAACGGATTTTTGCTACGTCAAAATGGAGATTCTTTAGTTCAAAAACAGAGCAACGATTCGTCGGCAATGGTTTATTTAAAAAACAAAAATACTCTTTATCACCTTGATAATGTTTTCTACAACGAAAAATGGTTAGAGAATTGGATTGTTGAATCTAAAGATTTTTTGGAAAATGTTTCAGAGATCGATGAACCCTTGTATATTCTTTATATGAATCAAAGTAGGTCTTTTCAAGTTTTGCCAAGTGTTTACGTTGTTGATTCTATCAAGGATTTAGTTCATGAGTTATCTCATTATTTTTTCGGTTACAAGGTGAAAACCTCCCCAAAGGATACTTGGCACGAAATCTTAGCAGAAACCAATTCATTATTGTTTCTTAGAGAGGTTTCTTCAGAGCAGTATTTTGAAGAACTTGAACTAAAAAAAACAGGTTTTTATGATGAGCCTTATGGAGAAAGTGTAATATCCTTCATGGAAAGATTGGATTTTGACAAAGAAAAAATATTTGATATAGAAAGATATATTTTAAATAATTTTGATAGATTAGATGATAAAAGTTTTGAAAATTTATTTGAAAACATTAATTAAACAATGAAGGTGTTAAAAGTGAAAAAAATTTTGTTGGTTTTTCTCATTACTCTTTTAGTTTATCTTTCTTTTTCATTTGACTATGTTTTTTTGTTTATAGCTGATGGAATGGGAATTCCACACATGCAGTTATCTAATATGTATAAGCAATATTTATACACAGATCAACTACACATCCTAGAATTACCTTACTATGGAATGGTTGAAACTTCTTCGATGAATGGTGTAACGGATTCAGCAGGAGCCATAACAGCAATTTTATCTAAAGAAAAAACCTACAACGATAGAATAAACATTAATCCTGATGATGAAAAAATACTTCCCATTACTTATGAACTAAAAAAACAAGGGTACAAAATTGGTGTCATAACAACCAACACCATCATTGATGCTACCCCTGCGGGTGCTTATGCTTTCGTTGAAAATAGAAAAGATTACCAAAAGATAACGCAAGATCTTTTAGAAAGTAATTTTGATCTTTTCATAGGGGGAGGAAAAGCTTATCTTAAGGATAGCAACACAAAAGAGTACGGATATTTTTACACAGAAACACTTGATAGGATTCCGTCTCTTGATGATGAAATTGTTATGTTATATTATGGGAATTTCCCCTTTTTAACGGATGATCCAAACAGAGTAACGTTAGAAGAAACGTTAAATTATGCATTGAGTAAATTTAATGGTTCTCCTTTTTTCATTTTAATAGAAGGGGGAAGAATCGATCACGCTGCACATGCACATGATACTTATTCAATGATAAACGAAATATTAGATTTTGACAAGGCAGTGAAGGTTGCTATCGATTTTTATAAGCAATATCCTCAAGATACCTTGATCATAGTGACTGCAGATCATTCAACGGGTGGGTTGAGTTTAGGTGATGGTTTTTTAGCTCTTAATAAGTTTCAACCCAGTGCTTTTTCTTATGAAAAGATGATAAGTACATTTAACCAATCTAAGAATTATGAAGAGTTTCAAGAAAAATTAGGGTTAAAACTTGATTTAGAAAAAGAATTTTACTATACAAAGAATTCAGGAAAAAATGTAAGTTATCAATCGTCTGTGGTTAGAAGTTTTTATGATGTATTAAACGATCCTGTAGGTGTAAATTGGGGCACTTTTGGACATACATTAGATTATGTACCTCTTTTTTCCAACGTTCCCTTTGATAAAAATATAATATCAAATAATGAGATTTTTTCAATTTTTGAGATTTATTGACTTAAATGGAGTTAAACGGCTTTAATCGCTATTAATTGAAAGTAATTGCCTATAATTGGGTTTTGAGAAAAAAATTTCATGATGTATAATATCTCTACAGAGCACTTTTGTAGGTTACCCTCCCTCCTGGAGTGTTCTGTCCCCGGAAGAATTCATTTCCAAATTAGGGCCTTATTAAGGCCCTTTTTTTAAGATTTAAAAAAGATTAGAATTTCAATATCACCGTAATCTCTTACTTCTTCCCTAATCAAATTTTTGGGTATATAATCAATTTTTTCATTTTTATGTTTTTCAATAATGATATAGCCCCCTTTTCTAATTAAAGATATATTTGAATCTATGAATTTCAAAAACTCTTGGACATAATGATTATTAAATGGTGGATCAGCAAATATGTAATCAAACTGTTCGGCTGAAAGTTTTGTAATAGATTTTCTAAAATCTGATTTTATAACTTTTATATTACTTAGTACCCCTAAAGATTCAGCGTTTTTTAAAATCGAGCTCACCGCTTTAGACGAAATATCCACCATTGTGGAGCTTTTTGCCCCATTACTTAAAACTTCAAAACTCATTATGCCGCTACCTGCAAAAAACTCCAAAAAGTTAGCACCTGAAAAATCAAAAATGCTCATTAAAGCCCTTCTTAAAGTAGCTGGCGTGTATCTTGTCCTACGATCATCAACTGTTTCTATAGTAATATTCTTAAATTTGCCACTTTCAATCTTCAAAGCCATCTTTACACCTCATTCAAACAAAAAAGGAGCTTCATTTAGCCCCTTTCATTTTTGGAGCGGATGACGGGACTCGAACCCGCGACTCCCAGCTTGGGAAGCTGGAGCTCTACCAACTGAGCCACATCCGCATCTGACATTCTTTACTTTTGATCAAATATATTATACCAATAATTATAAAGAAAATCAATATTTCATATTTTGATTATATTTTTTCCTTGTTAACATCATAAAATAATTTATGAAAGAATTTTTGTAAATTATTTTGAGAAAGTTTTTTTGTTTCTAATTCCTTAATTATATCAAATAAGTCATTATCTAGATCATCTTCAAATGATAATTCTTTTTCTTCTTTTTCCATTATCGAAGAAAAGTTATTTTTTATCTCAGAATCAGGTTTTATAGCATCTTCCAAGTGAGAATATTCTTCTTGGTTTTTTTCATTACTTTCCTCTTCAAGAGTATCTGCTTCTTGAATGCTATTTTTTTCACCATTACCTTCTAACTCATTTAGAATTTCCTCTATCTCTTCAAGGTTTGATTCTTTTAAGATATCGTTTATATCTTTATCAAGTTTGTTTTCAAGGTTTTCTATCTCATTTAGTTTTCCTTCCTTGGGACCTTTCGATACGTTATTTTCATTTGGAGAAACATCTTCATTTGAAGTTATCCCTATAAGTTTTTTTAAAGGGGATGATACTTTCCAAACTTTTTTTATGTGTGGTTCATCAAATTGGTCTATTGTTTTGTATTTGATTTCTTGGGTTTCAACTTTGTCTATATTGGTTAGTATTTTCAAATCATTTAACTCATTTTCTTTTTTTTCAAAAGAGACATGTTTACGTATCAAAAAAACGGTAAAAAATGAGGCCGCCAAGGAAATAACAAATATTATTAACATTATAGTAAAAAAGGTTAAAAAATTAAAATTTTGCTGTTCTTTTTCAGGAGATTGAGTATTGTTGATTTTTAGATTTGAAGCGTCGAAAGCATCTGATTCGGAGGGTAAAGATTCAATAACTCTTAGAGCTTCATCCACAATAGGAATATCCTTAAATGGCTGCAAATATATTTTAGCTGTAGCGTAATCTTTGTTGTGAAATGCAGATAACCCTAAATACAATTTTATATCGGGTATTTCACTTTCTAATCTAGGTGATAGTTGCAAAGCTTCTTCAAAAAAATCTTGAGCCAAATCATATTGGGCATTTCTATAGTACTTTAAGCCATTCATATAGTATTCGTAGGCAACTTCGTAATTATCAGCAAATATCAACATTATTTGGAGCAGAATTATCAACAGAGTGAGTACTTTCTTAACGATGATTCACCTCACAAAGAAAATGTAATTATTTCAATTCGGTTATTTTTGGTGACTATCCATCCTTTGCCGTTTTTATCGATAAGGACATCAATTATGTGTCTTTCAAATCTTTGGAAAAAACCAGGAAAAGTAACTTCTTTTAAAAGTATGTAGCTCACATAATCTTTTCCGAAAACAAATAATTTATCATTAAATATTTGTAATTTTAATCTTCCTATATTTCCGTCTTCTATAAGTTGTAATCCATTTTTTGAACTATTCCAAAGAACTAATTTATAATTTGAAAATAAAATAAAATAATTGTTGTTATATAAAGCAAAATCAGTAATCTCCCCAAACTGAGTTTCTAAAACTTCTTGAATGGTGGAAGTATTTATTAATTCTACGACATCTTTATTTTGTAGTTTTGTTATTTTATCCTCAAAGATGACATATATTTCCCCATTTATTACTTTTAATGATATAAAATTGCTGCCTTGATTTATCAAGGAATCGTTGAGATAAACGTTACAATTGTTTGATTCATATTCTACACTTAAAAACCCTATATTTGGTAAATAGTAAATTTCGGTACCTTTAGAAGGTATTTCTGAATTAATTTTATCAATTTTGCCGTTTTCATTCAAAATGTATATACCATCAATGGTAGATATATAGTATTTGTTGTTAAATAGTAATCCTCCCATAATTTTGTTTGAAAATATTTTTTCTAGTTTGCTGTTGTAAATAGAATTAGGACTTTTAAAATAAATATTTTCTCCCACTGCAATAATGCTCAGTGTATCTTCATCTATTTCTCCTTGCTTCACTGGATTTAGTAAAATTGAACTTTCCTTATACTGTGATGGAAGGGTAAAAGACGAAATTATACTGGGGTGGGTATTTTTACTTTGGTCGCTAGAGCTGTTTCCGTCTTCAGTTTCGTATGTGTATTCGACAAAATTATCATCTTTAAAAGGCTCCACTGAATATGATGGGACAGATTCTTCTAAAAAATTAACTATTTCCTTTAAAACGTCAGGATCATTGTAAATTTCATAAAAGCTTTTTTTAGAATAATAAGTTTTTTCAATACCTTCTAAGTTGGCGCTGTCAACACTTACTATTCCATCTCCCTTTCCTTGCACAAATTCTGGATACAGTCTGGAAATATATTTGTTCGATAAGTCTTCCTCTATTTCAGGGTTATTACCAATAACCGATAAATATCTGATGTCATTTCTTATACCAAAAGAGTCTAACTTATTTAGAAACTCAGAGTCAGGAATAAGATCTTCATAGTACGAATTGATTTGATCTAGATAAGAACTGATTTGCAAGGTGATTTTTAATATTGCGCTATCTTCAACATTAAAGTATTGAGATAATATTTCCGTGTTTTTCCCGAAGAGCAAATTGAAAAAAAGAGGATTTGCGAGATTGCTTCCTTTGTTTGGAGTAGAAATGAGTACTAAATTTTCCACATTTTGAATTGTTTGACTGGACTCTAAAGCATATCGAGCAATTAATCCACCAATGCCATGTGCAATGATATCAAACTTTTTATTGGGAAATCTAGAAAGTTCTTGAGCGAGTCGCCTTCCTTCAAATTCTATATAGCTATTAATCCCTGTTCTTTCAACAAAACTAACAAAAGAATCATTGTAATTTTTGCTTCTTGTAGATGTCAATGGGTAATTGTAACTCCAAATGGTTCTATTTGGAAAAAGGGAGGACCAAAAAGATTGTGGATAGCCATTTTCAGGTATATTCATTACCTTTCCAAGGAAGTTAAGATCCGTTCCAGGAATTAAAATAATATCAGGTTCAAGAGTTGGGGGTGATTCTTTTATAACCTTGAGTCCACTAGATGATTCTTGTGGAGATTCAATGACTAGACCTATATAATTTACTTTAGTTATTTGGAATGTTTGTGCTTCTATGTAATACTCGTCCTCTATTTTTACTATTTTTTCCCCGCTGAATTCAGAGATAACAGGAGGATCTTCCTGTGTAATGTAAGCTAAGGAGAAATTAACGAAGTTATCTCCAAAGTAATTATCTTTTGGAATCCTGTATCTTACAGTAATTGGTAAAATAGAGGATTCATTACTTTCATCTGAGAAAGTAATTTTATATATCTCCCCATAAAAATTTTTGTAATTGATCAATTCTTGATATTCTGAAGAACTTCTATCTAAGACTTTAATGTCAATGTTTTTCTTTGAAGAAAAAGAAAAATCAGGTACAACTATTTGAATATTTGTAGAAGAAGGAGTTATCTTATTTGAAGGCCAAAAGATGTTTTTAAAAATGAGGGAAAAAACAAGTATCACAACAGCAATTACAATAATAAATAAAAGAATTTTGTATTTTTTTTCCATATATCTAATTTTATTTAAAAAGTTAAAAGGTTTGAATTTTATAACTCAGTCAACTCCTTTTTAGATTGTTAACTTGTTTCTATAGTCTTTCGAACTTCTTTCAAAATTATGGATAGTTCTTTTAGGTTAAGTTCTTCCAATTTTTGTAAAACACTTCTATAGATATTATCGGCAATTATTTGAGTTTCTTTATAGTTATAAAAATTTAAAAGAGTTTTTTTGTTTACATCTTTATTAGTTTCTTTTCCAATATCTTCTTCCGTAGTAAAGACATCTTTTATATCATCGAAAATTTGGAAAGAAACACCGAAATCAGTTCCTATTATATTCATTTCTTTAGCTAGCTGTACTTCTCCGTTTATTAAAAAGGGAGATGCAAAACAAAAGCCAAAAACTGCACCTGTTTTCTTCGAATACATTCCAAGAATTTCTTTTTCACTCACATCTCTATCTTCTTTTTCAAAGATTAAGTCTTCCATTTCTCCTTCAAACAATTTTAAAATGGTCTTTATAAAATAATTCATTAAAAGAAGTTTATTTCCTTCGTTTATATTATCTAAATTGGAAATAATCTGTAGTGGAAGAGTAAATCCATAATCTCCTGCTAGTATGGCTTTATATTCTCCAAACTTTAAATGGTTTGCGAGTCCTCCTCTTCTTAACTTTGCGTTGTCTAAGGCAGGTAGATCATCATGTATTAAAGATGAAGAGTGTAAAATTTCTATAGCTATCGCAATGTCCATTAAATTCTTTTTATTTGCGGAGGCTAGCTGCCCAAAGTTATATATAATCCATGGTCTTAGTCTCTTGCCTCCGTTTGCTATGTAATAAAACAATGGATTTTTTAAATGATTTCCCAGCTCCAAATTTTCGAAAAAATTCTTTATCTTCTTGTCAAAGAAATCTTTAAACTCTAATAATTTTAGAAATTCCATCAATTCACCTCGTGCTTTTAGAAAAAATTATTCGTCATCTTCATCTTCATCTTTATTTTTATTTTCGAACTTCCTTCTTAGCTCGTCTATATCGAAATTTTCAATATCTTGTCTGAATTCGCTTTCTTCTTCGGTGTTTATAAAAGAAGCTTCAATACCATGTTCGGTTACTATTTTTTCTTCTATGTAAATAGGTAAGTTATTTTTTAACGATAAGATTATACAATCCGAAGGCCTTGCATCGATATATATATCTTTAGAATCACTATCTTTCAGGACTAATTTAGCATAATAAATATCCTGCTTGAATTGGTCAATTTCTATCTTAATAGGTTTTGCGTTAAGTTGTTCGATGATATTTCCAATGAGATCGTGGGTTAAAGGTCTTTCAAAATCTTCATTCCTCAATATTAAAGCCAAAACACCAGCTTCACATGGTCCAATCCATATTGGTACAACAACGTTTGTATCTTCTACCTTTAAGAAAACTATTGGTGAATTTGAAACTTTATCTATTCCCATAGTAACATTGCTTACTTTTTTCATGGTTAAAAACCCCCTTTAAAAAACTGGAATTACGTTTTTGTTTCTTTCAAAGCCAGTTGAGGCTCAATTGTAACCTTTTCACTGATAATGCTTTTAAGACATTCTCTTAATTCCCCTTCACTAGCGAAAAGTTTTGGCTCAACTGGTTCGTGTATGAATAGATTAATATTCGAAGGCTTGATAAAGGCGCTTCCTTTTTTGCTCATTTTGATAGTTCCATCTATTGTGACAGGTAATATTTTTATATTATACCTAAAAGGTATCAAAAGAGTTCCCTTTTTAAATTCACCTACTTGTCCGTTTAAACTCCTTGTTCCTTCAGGAAAAAGGGTTATAATTTCTCCTGATCGAGATAATTTTGCGAACTTTTTAAGTGCTATAGCCCCACTTTTTACATTACTTCTATCTATTAAGATAGAACCAAGTTTTTTGATAAAACTTCCCAATATAGGAATCATAGAAAGCTCTTTTTTTGCTATAAAAGCTGTGGGATAAATATAACCTAAAATTAGGGGAATATCGAATATGCTTTGATGATTCGCTACTATTACATAAGGACCTTCTTGTGGTATATTTTCTTCGCCGAAAACCGAAATGTTGCTATTTAAAAATTTAAAAGTGACTCTTCCAAACCAAGATACGACTTTTCTAATATATTCTTGAGAGGCTTTGATCCCTTTCCGTTTTTCCAAGATATTAGCTTTTATCAACACATAACTTCCATATACAATCACAACCCCGAAAAATCCGATAATTAACCATATTGTGAAGAAGATCGCCTTTATTGTTTCTAATACCTTTTTCATCAACTGTCCTCCTTTTTTGTCCCTTTTTTTAGTTTAATATAAATAAGACTATGATTCAAAGTGATCAATTTCAGAGACTTTACTATCTTCAATCTTATATTTTTTAGCTTCATCTAAAACCTCTTTTTCTAATTCACTTAAATGTGGTAGAGAATCCTCAATTGATTTTATGTGATTTATATTTGATTTAGTAGCGGGTTTAGAAGGAAGAAATACGCTACAGGAATCTTCGTATGGTAAAATAGATGTTTCATACAATCCAAATTTTTTAGATAGTTTAATGGTTTCGTTTTTTGTGAAACCTATAAGTGGTCTTAACACAACTTTTTGACTGGAGTCAGAAATTGTTAGTAGATTTTCTATTGTTTGTGAGGCTACCTGCCCTAAGCTTTCGCCGCTGACCAGAACTTTTGTGTTTGTAATATCAGAAATTTTATTGGTAATCCTCATCATTGCTCTTCTTTGTAGAATAACCGAATATTTATCTTCTTTTATATCTCTGAAAAGAAGTTGAATCTTAGTTAAGGGTACCACGTACAAATAAAAAGGGAAAGACGTAAATTCTGACACTATAGAACCAATTTTCAAAATTTTATTTAAAGATTTAGGACCGGTGAATGGGGGGCTATAAAAGTTCACAGCATTTAGTAACATCCCTCGTCGCATCATTAAAAGAGTAGCTATTGGACTATCAATCCCACCTGATAACAAAACGGTTCCTTTTGAAGATGTGCCTACAGGTAATCCACTTGGTCCTTCTAAACGATTGTTGAATATAAACGTACCTTCTTTTCTAATATCTATTTCTATATTAAGCTCTGGATGATTTAAATCAACTTTTAATTGGGGGAAATTATTCAGTATAAATTCACCTATTATACCAGCGAATTCTTGGCTGTTATAAGGGAATGATTTGTTGGCTCGATTGACACTTATTTTAAAAGTTTTATAATTATTGTTTTCAAGAGATTTTTTTGCCACTTTATAGACTTGAGTTTTAATTGAGTCTATATTTGATTCAGTTTTTTCGGCTATTGAAAACGAATGTATTCCGAAAATCTTTTTTAGAATGTCAATATCTTTAACGGTTATTCCCATATTTTGTTGAGGAATTAGATATATTCTGTTATTGTTAACCTTGAAAATGAAATTCTGCGAAATTTTGCTTTGGATGTTGTCTTTGAGTTTATGCATAAAAAACATTTTGTTCTTATTTTTTAGACCAATTTCGTCAACCCTGATTATCAATACTTGCATTCATTTCCCACCTTAGAATTTATAAAAAATATTTTCTACATTTAAATTATAACATAACTGGGATTTTAGAGCTATATTTTTTTAGTAAGACACTTTAAAAATAAAAAAGATTTTAAAAAAGATAGGTAGCGAAGCAAAGGGAGGCTCCTGACAACTTGAAAAGAGCATAAAAGAGTAACATTTTCAGCAACAATATGTAAATAAAATGTCTTTTCTGAAAATATTAAATTAAAAAAATACGATTTTGGTTCTGTTTAATATATTTGCTGTCTATCTATTATAAATAGAGTATTATATCTTATTATAAAACGTACGGTAATAAATCGGATAAATTTAATCATATTTGAATTATTTTTCACAATAGTTTATAATCTAACTGACTGACCAGTCAGTCAGGAAAAAGAGGTGATCCAAATTAACACAGGGGTAAAGGTTTTGGATAAACAAGAACGCAAAAAATACATAGCAGAAAAAACTTTAGAATTAATAAGCGAAAAAGGTTTGACAAATCTAACGATGGAAGATGTTGCTCTTTCGTGTAATTTGTCTAAAGGTTCTATATATAACTATTTCAAAAATAAAAATTCGCTAATTGTTTCTGCTTTTAGTGCGCTGTTAGAAAAAGTCCAAAATTTTTTTGAAGAAAACGAATCCGTGCTTTCTCAGGATTGTGTGGAGGCAAGTGCTGATTTTTATGCAAATCTTTATTCAAAAATTTTAAGTACTTTTCCTTCAAAAGAATTAATGCGGTTGTTTGAAATTTTGATGAATTCTACACATGATCAAAGTATGATGAAAATTTTAACTCAAACATTCAAAGAAAATTACGGAAAGATCCTCGGCAAATTTGAAAAGTTATTTAATTCGAAAACTAAAGCATTTATGTTACAAGCGATGTTTGATGGGTTAGTTATATATAGAGCCGTAGGCGTAGAATTCTCTGATGATGAGATAAAGGATAATTTCAAAAAAATGATTTTAAGTCTTACAGAAGACAACAAAAATTAGGAGGTGTCCGGTATGGCAGTTATGGACTCAATGAAAAACATGTTACTTAAACAAAGTTCTAAATTAATAACCAACGTTGTAAGACATTCTGATGTGGATCAACTTGGGAAATTGTTATGGACATTATCGAAATTCTCTAAAGAACCTGCGAGAAGTGGACTTAGAAAATTAGCAACAGGGGCGGAAAACCATGATCCGATGTTGGTGAATTGGGCTGATTTGTTCAAGAAATCTAATCCCAAAGTTGTTGAAAAAATAATAAACAATCTAATCATCAACGAATTTGCTGTTGGTGAAAAAACAAGACAAGAAAAGATGCATGAATATGGGATCGTCCTTCCAAAATTAGCTGTACTTTCTCCAACATATGCATGTAACCTTAGATGTGTGGGTTGTTATGCTGCTATGTATGGTCACAAGTATATGCTTTCCAAAGAAGAAATTTTTGATGTAATTCGACAATTCAATGACTTAGGTATCTATTTCTTCATTATAACGGGTGGAGAGCCATTTGTGTATCCTTATCTATTCGATGTACTAGAAGAGTTCAGTGATTCTTACTTTTTAATTTATACGAATGGAACCTTAATTAATGAAGAAAACGCTAAAAAGTTGGCAGAATTGGGTAACGCTACATTAGCTATATCAGTTGAAGGATATGAAGCTGACACCGATTGGAGAAGAGGTAAGGGTGTTTTTGAAAAAATTCAAAACGCTTGGAAGCTCTTAAGTGAAAATGGGGTTATATATGGAGCCTCCGTCACCGCAACAAGAAAGAATCACGATGTTATAATGAGTGATGATTTTTGGAATTATTTAAAAGAAAACAATGTGAGTTATGCATGGGTTTTCCAATTTATGCCCGTAGGAGCGGATGCTTCGATGGATTTAGTACCTACTGCAGAACAAAGGTACGAAAGATTCTACAAATTGGAAGAGTTAAGGTTAGGTGGAAAGTTTGCATTTGTTGCCGATTTCTGGAATCATGGTTTCTTAACTAACGGTTGTTTAGCAGCGGGAGCTAAGTATTTACATATAAACGCCAAAGGTTATGCTGAACCATGTGTCTTCCAACAGTTTGCCGTGGATAATATAAGGGAAAAACGAATTGTAGATATTTTAAAATCACCATTTTTTGAGGCTTATAAGAGAACTATCCCCTATTCCAATAATTTGTTTAGACCATGTCCCATAATAGATAATCCCAAGGTATTCAGGGCAATGGTAAAGAAGTTCAACGCTATTCCACAGCATCCAGGCAGTGAGCGGACTGTGAATGAATTAGCGCCTGAATTAGACCAACTTGCCGAAGAATGGAAAAAATATGCCGATAAACTTTGGTACGAAGAAGGCTATGCTGAAAAATATCCTTCAAAAAGAGGAGTATATAACTACAAAGTAAGGATGAGAAGGTACTCAGAAAATGAAGAAAAATTAGCATTGGACAAAAAAGCTGAATAGTAATCCTTTGATTATAATACTATCTTTTAAAATAACGGGTCTTTTGTACCCGTTATTTTAATTTTTCAGTTAATTATACTTAGGTTTGTTATGATATAATATAGAAAAGAAGAAATTATTTAAATAAAATAGAGAATTATCGTACATACTCCTTTTCTAGAAACGATGTGTGGGAAGGAAGGTCGTCAAAAGCAAGTTTTGAATTTCTATAACTAATAAAATAATATTGGTATTAGGAGGAAATCGATGGAGTACGATTTTTTATCAGTCACTTTAAATCCTTCGTTGGATAGAGAAGTTATAATTGATAATTTTGAAGTAGGGAATATGTATAGAATAGAAAATCCTTCAAATTCCAAAATGGAACCAGGAGGTAAAGGTATTAACGTTTCAATAATGCTATCTAATTTACAAATAAAATCGATAGTAACAGGTTTTTTGGGGGGATACATAGGTAACGTTATTCAGAGCAAACTTTCAGCGTATGATAATATAACAATGAATTTTGTTTATTCAGACGAAGAAAGTAGAGAAAATATTGAAATAATAGATCCCTTAAAAGAAGTAATAACATTGATAAACAGTAAAGGTCCTTTTATTAACAATGAGGATTACGATCATTTTTTGAGGAGATACAAAAATTCTCTTTCATTAGTGGAACATGTCGTAGTGTCTGGGAGTGTTCCTCCAGGTTTGAAAAGTAGTGTTTATTCCGATTTGATGTTGGAAGCTAAGAAAAGAGGAAAAACTACTTACATGGAATCATTTGGCCCTTGTTTTGAAGAAGCTATTTTAAATAATTGTCCTACCGTTGTAAGACCAGACTTTAGAAGAAAAACAGAAATTTTTGGAAAAACTCTGGAAAGTATTGATGATTTTATTGATGCTTCAAAAAAAATTATAGAAAATGGTGCCAGATTAGTTGTTATGAGTTATCAGATTTTCGGTGACGTAATAACAACTAATGAGGGTGTGTGGCTTTTTAATCCGGAGGAAAAAATTGAGAAGTCACATCTTTTTGGGGCGGGGGATGCATTTATGTCGGGAATATTATACTACATAATAAATTATAATTTCAATTATTTTGAAGCTGCAAAATTCGGTATGGCTAGTGCCATTTCCAAAACGGATTATATAGAAAAAAAGATAGGAACTTTAGAAGATATAAAAAGAAGTTTAAATAGGTTTTCCATTGAAAGATTAGAATAACAAAGAGGTGTTTACCTTGAAAGCTAAAGAAATAATGGAGAGAGATCTAACATCTTTAATGGAAGATGAGAAAGTAGAGCGTTTTATTACTGTATGTCGAAGGCATAATTTATCTGCACTTCCCATAGTTACAAGTGATTTTAGACTGGTAGGGTATTTAAGCGAAAGCGGTATCATTGATGCCTCACTTCCGGGGTATTTGAAGCTCATGGAAACTACTTCTTTTATACCGGATAGCCATCAATTTTTTAATGGATTGAAAAAAATATTGGATCGTCCAGTATCTGATTTTATGATAAAAAAGCCATTTAAGGTTTACTTTGATGATACGGTTTTGCATGTGGCAGATGTAATTATAAAAAATAAGTTAAAGGTTTTGCCTGTCGTTGATGATAATGAAAGATTGGTAGGGGTTATTAGGAGAATAGGTTTACTTAGTAGAACATTGAGCGGTGAAATAGAATATGAAGCGTAAAGTTTCTTTTATTACTTTTGGATGTAAAATGAACCAAGCCGAAAGTCAGGCGATGGCCGAGAAATTATCTCCTCATTTTGATATTGTATTTGAAGAAAAAATGGGTGAAAGTGATATATACGTTTTAAACACTTGTGCTGTTACTTCAGAGGCTGAAAGGAAGATTAGACAAACAATTAGGAGATTAAAAAAATTAAATGGGAATTCAAAGATTATAGCAACAGGTTGTTATTCTATTTCTGATCCCGAAGAATTAAATAAATTAGGTGCCGATGTGGTCTTAGGTAATTTTGAAAAAAAACAAATAGACCGTTTTTTGTACGAAGAAGGTATATACTCAGATAAGCATTTTTGGCTCCATAATGAAAAATATGACATATTAGTTCCCAACGAACCGTACGATAACCGAACAAGGGTTTTTTTACCCATAGAGGAAGGATGTATTAACTCCTGCACATTCTGTAAAATAAGATTTTTGAGAGGATTAAAAATAGTCAGTTTACCAAAAGAAGAAGTTATTAAAAGTATAGAAAAATTCATAGAAAAAGGTTATAAAGAAATAGTGCTTACCGGAACAAATTTGGGATATTATGGAGTGGACAATTCAGAAACCTTGGAAGAACTATTAAATCAAATTGGGAAGCGTTTTGCTGATAAAGAAATTAGAATAAGAATAACATCTCTATATCCTGAAATAATAACCGATAATTTGTCTGCCATATTGAACGCTTATCCAATATTTGAAAGACACGTACATCTTTCGATTCAACATTTTTCCGATAAAATTTTAGAAACAATGAATAGAAAGTATAATAGAAAAATGATTTATACAGCCATTGAAAACTTAAGAAAATACGACTCAAAATTTTCTATTACCTGTGATCTCATAGTTGGTTTTCCAGGTGAAGATGAGAAAGATTTAGGTATCATGTTTGATTCAATTGAAGAACTTAAGCTTTTGAAAGTCCATAGTTTTAGGTATTCACCACGTGAAGGGACTGTAGCTGCTAAGATGAAAAATCAGATACCTGGAAATGAGAAAAAGGCCAGACTTTCACAAATGAATAAAATTGCCGATCTCTCAAGAGAAAATTACCTTAATGGTATCATAGGGTCTAAAGTTAAGGTATTGACAGAAAATCGCTTAAAAGATGTTTTTTTTGGATACGATGAATATTATATTCCCCATAATGTTCAATTTCATGAGAAAAAAATTGAAAAAGGTCAGTTTTTTAATACAATGATATCTTCTTTGTCTAAAGAAAATAAAGGGGTGGTATCGAATGTTTTATAATGGTAAAGAGTGGGTAGAATTTCCCTTGGTTAGTGGAGATGATGAAGGATTCGTGAATGGTTATTCCATTTATGATGTACTCAGAACTTATTCAGGTATTCCTTACAATTTAAAAAGGCATTATGACAGGTTGAAACGATCTGCTGATTTTATGGCACTTGAAATACCACCTCTGGAAAAGATAAAAATAATTTTAAATCAGGCAAAAAAGATTCATAATTATGAAGAATTCAGATTTAAAATATATGTAACTCCTTTCACTTCTAAATATAAAACATTTTATTGCTTTGTTGAAGAATTAAAAGAGGATGTAGATTTAATTGAAGAAGGCGTGGTAGTAAATATAGCTAGAGAAAGAAAAACTTCTTCTCCTATTATTCCTTATTATGTAAAAACACCTTTAAATGGATCGATCAAATACATCCATAAAAAATATGATTATTATTATGATTCCATCGTTTTGAATGAGTTCGGTAATGTTACCGAAGGCACCTATTCTAATATTTTTTACGTCAGTGGTGGCGTTTTGTTGACACCTCATATTTCATCAGGAATATTACCGGGGATAACCAGAGAAGATGTCCTTGAATTAGCAAATGATTTATCTTTAGAAGTTGAAGAGAAAGCAAATGTTCAAGTATGGGAACTTTTATCTGCTGAGGAAGTATTTCTTACCCACACTTCAAGAGGTGTTGTACCTGTTAGAAGAATTTTTCCTGATTTTACTTTTACGGTGCCTGGTGTTGTAACGGAAGCTATTCTCGATAATTGGAAAGATTTCATTACAGAAAAAATAGAAGATTAAGGGAAACAGTATATTACTAAGATGGTCTAAATGGAGGAAAAGTTTGAAGGAGTTTTAAAACAACTTTCTAAAAAAAATTTGGTCTACAAAAAAATATATATAATAAAAAAATTAAGAGAAGAATTACCTAAGTATATGCCTGAGAATTTATCAAAACATGTAACAGTTAAAAATTATCTCTTAAAAGAGAAGGTAGTGGAAATAGCCTGTGAAAACAATTATGTTAAACAGGAAATACTTTTTAGGGAAAAAATATTGTTGAACGCATTAAATTCTATTCTAGAAAATGAAACGATAAATAGAATTAGAATTGTTTCTTGAGGAACTCTTGTGGAGGTGTTTAAATGGTAGAAAAAACATATTCTGGAAACGATATAAAAGTCTTAAAAGGACTAGAACCTGTTAGGTTAAGACCTGGAATGTACATTGGATCAACGGGTAAAACCGGATTAAACCATATGGTTTATGAAATAATTGATAACGCCATAGATGAGCATGTTAATGGCTTTTGTGATACAATCCGAGTTACTTTGAATGAGGATGATTCTATTGAAGTTGAGGATAATGGAAGAGGTATACCTGTAGATATACACCCAACTGAAAACAAAAATACATTGGAGTTAGTTATGACTTCGCTTCATGCGGGTGGAAAGTTCGATAAGAAAGCCTATAAGGTTAGTGGAGGGCTTCATGGAGTAGGAGCATCGGTTGTTAAC
Source organism: Petrotoga mexicana DSM 14811 (assembly GCF_002895565.1). Lineage (GTDB taxonomy): Bacteria > Thermotogota > Thermotogae > Petrotogales > Petrotogaceae > Petrotoga > Petrotoga mexicana. The sequence continues at coordinate 47,090 of NZ_AZRN01000006.1, read as the reverse complement.
GCTCTTTCCGAATATATGGAGGTAAAGGTCTACAGAGACGGAAAAATATACTATCAAAAGTATGCAAAAGGCGTTCCTCAAACAGATGTAATTGTTATAGGCGAAACAGACAAGACTGGTACTGTTGTGAAATTTCTCCCTGATAAAGAAATATTCGATGATGGAGATATCACAGTTGAATCACGATTAATAGAGAATAGGTTGAAAGAAATAGCCTTTTTAAATCCTAACTTGAAAGTTATCTTTGAAGATAGAAAAAGAGATTATAGGCAAGAATTTCATTTTCAAGGTGGGTTAAATGAATTTATAAATTACATCTTGAAACGGCGGAAAATGAATTCTATTTCCGAGCCGGTTTATATGTATGGATCATATCAATATAGTAAAGTGGAGTCTGAAATTCAAGTGGAAATAGCTTTTGTATATACCGATTCTGAAGAAAGCAATGTTATTTCTTTTGTGAACAACATTAGAACTATCGATGGAGGAGAACATGAATCTGGATTTAAACAGGCTCTAACAAGATTATCAAATGAATATGCAAGAAAGTACAACGTTTTAAAGGAAAAAGACGAGAATTTTAGTGGAGAAGATGTGAGAGAAGGATTATTAGCCATAATACATATAAAAATGCCCAATCCTGTTTTCGAAGGTCAAACAAAGGGAAGATTGGGATCTAAAGTTGCTAGAGAAGCAGTAAATCAAATAACTACAGAAAAATTATCTTTATATTTTGATGCAAATATAAAAGAAGCAAAAAACATTTTTGAAAGAATGTTTTTAGCCTACAAAAAAAGACTGGCGGCTAAAAGAGCCAGAGATAGCATTAAAAGAAAAACAATATTCGAAAATACAACTTTACCAGGTAAATTGGCAGATTGTACGTCGAGGGATTTAAACGAATCAGAACTTTTTATAGTTGAAGGAGATTCTGCGGGGGGAAATGCAAAACAAGCTAGAGACAGGATGTACCAGGCAATTTTACCTTTAAGAGGAAAAATTCTAAATGCAGAGAAAACTGACTTTTTAAAACTTTTAAAAAATGAACAGGTTTCGAATATTTTCACAGCATTGGGAACTGGTATAGGAGACGAGTTTAATCTATCCAAATTGAGATATGGTAAAATCATTATCATGACTGATGCAGATGTTGATGGTGCGCATATTAGAACTTTAGTATTGACGCTTTTTCACAAATATATGCGTTCTTTAATAGAAGAAGGATATGTATACATTGCTCAACCACCTTTGTATAGATTTGAAGTTGGAAAACAACATTTTTATCTTTATTCTGACGACGAACTTGAAGAATTGAAGAAAAAGTATGGGGATAAAAAATGGAGGCTACAAAGATATAAGGGGTTAGGAGAAATGAATCCTGACCAATTGAGAGAAACCACTATGGATAGAGAAACTAGAAAACTTGTGAAAATAAAGATGGAAGATTTAGAAATGGCAGAAGAGATGATAGAAATACTCATGGGATATGATCCTTCGGTTAGAAGAGAGTTTATTGAATCTAATGCTAATAAGGTGAAAGAGCTCGATATTTAGTGCAATGGAAAAAGTTAACTTTAAACTTTTTTTACCTTCTACTTTTAATAATTTGTTTTTACCATCTCAGCCCTTTTTTTGATGAAACTCAAGAAGAACTTTTTGTTTATAAAGATAAAATAGAAATTGAGAAAAGTATTTATTACATAGAAATAAATAATAGATATTTTTATTTTGATATTTATGATAAAATAACATTTGTTAGCGATTATCCACAACCAAAATTCATTAAAGTAATTTTTTCGAAAGATAAAATAAAAAAAGAAGAACTCAATTTTATCAAGAGTATTTGTTGTAATACGTCAATTAGGGAAATAAATTTTCAAAATAAAGAAATACTTTGTTATAATAACATAAGAATTGAATATCTTGAATTACCAAAAATTAACGATTTCTTGATCACACTTAGTAATATAGAATTCTTAGGACCTGGGAATTATTTTATTAGTAACCATAGTTTTTTTAAAATCGATGATCGGGGGTTGTAATATGGCTAAGAATTATTTGATTGGAATAGATATAGGCAGTTTTTTTCTAAAAGGAGTCCTTTTTGAAACAGACGAAAATGGAAATATAGTACCAATTTCGCTGAGTAAACTTCCAGTTGAAGGCATCATTAATGGTGAAATACAAGATATGGAATCATTACGTAGATCGATTGAAACGCTTATAGAAAAGTTGAATCAGGAGTCTCCAAAAAAGGTTAAAAATCCTGAGATTATTGTAGGATATTCTACTAACTCTTTAAATATTACCGAAGAGAATTTTACCGTTGAATTTAGTAAAAGAACAGAAATTAGAGAAAATGAACTTAGAAACATCAAAAAAAGCGTTATCAAAAAATACACAGACGAAGGAAAAATAATTTTAGATTCTAACTTTGTGAAGTTTCATATCGACGAAAAAAGAGTAAAAAATCCAGTTTCTTTTTTTGCTGAAAAATCTTTAACTACAACACTAAATATTGTTTGGGTAGATGAAAATTCCTTTTCGCTGTTAATTAACGTTTTAAAAGACATTGTCTATACTTCTGAAATTCCTATATATGATTCAACTTTATCAAGTAGTTATATTATTACCACTCCAAACGATAGGAATGTTGGAATCACTGTCATAGATTTTGGTTACAATTCTTGTAGAATAATCATTTTTAAAGAGGGGATTCCAAAATTGTTCTACACTTTTCCGTATGGAATGAAATATGTATTAAAAGATATTTCTAATATACTTAAGGTTTCTGAAAGAGAGGCCCATAGATTATTGGAAGAAGAAGGGGCATGTTCAAGAGAAACCAAAGTAATGAAAAAGGTGAATTTCCAATTATTGACAGGTAGCGGTTATTCTTACGTTCCCCTAAGTCTTTTAAATAAAATTATTTTTGCTCGAGTCAGAGAAATCATAAGCAGGTTAAATGGAGAGCTCTCAAAAATAGGTTATGAAAGAACTTTTGAAGTAGGAGCTTTACAAGGAGGAATAGTACTGACCGGGGGAGGTTCGAAGATAAGAAATATTGAAAGTACCGTTAAAGAACTGATGGGTGAAAATTTCAGGAAAAGTTCCATAGTATCTTTCGACTCGTTTAAGGATATTCCAGAAGAGTTAATAAAAGATCCGGAGTTCCAAACTGTTTTTGGGTTAATAGAAAGGTACAGAATTGATTTGTTGGAAGAAAATCTTTATGAAAAAAGTAAAGAGACACGTTCTGAACCCCCCAAAAAAAGTAAATCTTCCAAAAAAACAACAACCGCCTTAAAAACTTTTTTTAAAAAGATAACAGGAGGTGAAGAAGATGCCCTTTGAAATGGAAGAAATCAATAAACGAGATAAATTGTTTAGTAGGAAAACCAGTTACAAAATAAAAGTCATAGGTGTTGGAGGAGCAGGCAATAATGCTATTCAAAGGATGATAAAAAAGGGTATTGATGATGTAGAACTAGTCGCGGCTAACACGGATGTACAGGTATTAGAAAATAATGATGCACCTACAAAAATCCAATTGGGCAAAGAATTGACAAAAGGGTTAGGGGCCGGTGGAGATCCAGAAATTGGGAAAAAATCGGCTTTAGAAAGTCAAGATGATTTAAAAGAAACTTTAAAAGATACAGATCTTTTATTTATAACGGCGGGTTTAGGGGGAGGTACAGGAACAGGAGCTGTACCTATTATAGCTGATTTAGCTACACAAATGGGTATTTTGACTGTGGCAATAGTTACCTTACCTTTTCACTTTGAAGGATCAACGAAAGAAAGAATAGCTTTGAAGGGTTTTCAAGAAACTAAAAAGTATGTGGATAGTTTAATTAAAATATCAAACGATAAGCTCATAGATAACGACGATGATATACCCATTGACAAAGCCTTTGAGAAAGCTGATGAAATACTTATTCAAGCAATTACAGGTATTTCTGATTTGATAACCAAGCCAGGTATGATCAATTTAGATTTTGCAGACGTAGCATCGGTATTACGTATAAAAGGTTCTGCCATGCTAGGTATTGGACTTGCGAAAGGAGAAAAAAGAGCCGAAGAAGCTATAAAAAATGCCCTGAATAGTAAGATTTTGGAAGATCCTGTGAGGAATGCAACCGCTGCTTTGGTGAACATTGCTGGTAAGACTCCAACCACACAAGATGTGAAAATTGTCAACGAAATTTTACGTTCATACGCAATAGATGATGCAAGGCTAAAAATGGGAATTACAATTATAGATTTGCCTCCCGAAGTTATTAAGGTAACGGTTATAGCATCCGGTTACGACAAATTGCCTGGAGAAGAAAACTATCTAGATCTTTATGAGCAACCAGCATTATATAGACAATTTGGTAAAGGTGTCGTTGCTGAAGAAATATCCAAATTGAACAAGTATTTACAAGATCATGTAGAAGAAATTCCAGGAGAAGAAGTTCAGCAACAATAATAATGAAAAAGAAACCTTCTAATTTCTATCTCTTGTATAATAAAGACTTAAAAAATTATGAAGTTGAAGAAAATATTTTAGATAACTTTTTGAAAAAGTATGACAATGAAAATATTACAGATTTTCATTTTGAGCCCCATGAAGAAAAGGTAGATGTTAAAGCCAGATACTGTGGGGATTTAATAACTTTAGAAACTATGGGTGTATATGAATACGAAGTAGTGCTAAACAAATTACTTATCAATTGTGGGTATGATATAGTAAAAGATTTTGAAAATATCGACGGTTCTTTTAATTTTCAGAACGTTAATTACAGAGCTTCCTTTGTTAGATCTTCAGAAGGAATAAGTTGTGTCTTAAGAAAATTAAGAAACATAAACGATATTAAAGTTTTCATGGAGCCTTTGATTCTTTCTAATGTAGAAAAATTAATTGATCAAAAATCAAAAATGCTTATTTTTTCTGGTCCTACAGGGTCTGGCAAAACTACAACGATGCAGTATATAGTTAATAAGTTCAAAAGAAAAAGAAAAGTACATAGCATAGAAAATCCAATAGAGTATATTAATCCTGGTATAATTCAAATAGTATCAAAAATTGAGGAAGACAAGGCAGATATTTTAAAATATATATTGAGACAAGACCCTGATTTAATAGTTGTGGGTGAAATTAGAGAGAAGAATTTTGCAAAATTGTTATTTGAATCTTCGATAACGGGTCATCTGGTGTTTTCCTCTTTACATTCTAAAAATGTTTTTTTAGTACTTCAAAGGTTGAAGATGTTTGGAATAGAAGTAAGGAATCTCTCTGAAAGCTTAGATCTCATCCTTAATCAAAGATTAATCCCTAAAAAATGTCCTTTTTGCCAAGGAAATGGGTGTCATAACTGTTATAATACAGGGAAAAAAGGTTTTATAACTATTTTTGAAGGTTTAATAATTTCAAAAAATTTAAAAAAAGATATTTCACAGAGTAAAAGTATCAATTTTATAAGTGAAAAATACAAAAATTCTGATTGTTATATAGATCCGTTGCCTACACTTCGTAAATTTTTTAATGAAGGGGTAATCAATGAAGATCAGTATTTAAGTAACTTATCTTTTTTCTAAATAATATTGAGAATAGTGAGATGAATTCATGCAATATTTTTCAAAAAGCCCAGAAGAATGGCAAAAGTATGATGAAGAAAGGAAAAAAGAAAAAGAAAGAAGAGAGCAACCTAAAAAAAGAATAATTAGATGGACGTTTTACATTGTTATTTTTTTGTCTATATTATCAATGATATTTATTGTTATGGGACGTAGGGGTTCAAGGTTTGATCTACCTTACAATGTAGTTATAAGAGGCATTCATATCAATTTAGAATCGAAAGAAGAATATTATTATCCAGATAACTTAGATATAAAAGTTACTATTCAAAACACAAACAACAAAGATTCTCATATAAAAATTGATAATTTTTCATTTTTGATAGTAAACCAAGAAAGTTCAGAGGTTGTATACAGTTATGTTTTTCCTCAACCTGTAGAAACTGATATCTCACCGTATAAAACAATTTTAGTTTTTGATCTATTAAGAGAAAAGGAAATCTCAAATTTGGACAAAGGAACCTATGAAGTCCGAATGACCTTTATCTTAAATAATGAAAATGTAAATCTTGTTAAAACCTTTAAATATAATAAAGGATTGATTATAGATGTTTCTGCTAAAGAGATGTTCTACCTAACTACGGAATTTCCTTCTGTTAGCATATTAGCAGTAAACAGGACTAACGAAACCTTTAACAAAGAATTATTTGGAACGCTAACAATAAAACAAAAAGAAAAGGTTATCCATTCACAGAAATTTTCTTTTGGGACATTAAATTTGAATCCTTTGTCTTCGATACCTTTAGATTTTGAAATCAACAAAAAGTTGGATCCAGGGAATTATTATGTTTTATTCGATTTTGATTCTGTTGGGCAAACTTATGTAACCACTTTGAATGTAGTGAATCAAATAGATAAAAATTACAACGATATATCCCTTTTAGTTTATGTTGTTTCAGCAGCCTCCAGAGGAGATCAACTTGATTTTGAGGGCTTACTTAAAAATTCTAATAAAGAAGCTAAGGCCTTTGAAATTTCACAGGTACAATTTAAGTTATTCTATGAAGGACAGCTAATTTATAATTACGAGAATAACGATTTATCTAGAGTGTATATACCAAAGTCGGGAACGGCCAAGGTATTTGATTTAGCGAACGTTAAAACTATAAATTTAGATAGATCAGGAGAGTATGAAATTCAATTCAGTGTGAATATAGGTGATAAGACATTTACAAAGAAACAAAAAGTTGAGGTTTATTGAGTTCACCTATCTCCTTTATCCTTATAGATGGAGAGTGGGGTCAAAAGCCATCTCCATTCCTTATGGTCGGGCTGCGGGGCGAAGGGGCGCTAAAATAAAGTTTCTAAAGAGTAAAATTAATATGAATGAGGTTAAAAAATGTACGGATACATATCTATCTATTTTACCCCTACCGAAGAAGAAAGAAAAAGTTACCTATATTACTATTGTGGATTATGTCATTCTTTAAAGGAAAATTTAGGAGAGTTCTATAGACTCACGACGGTAAAAGAAGTGGTTTTCTTTTCAATGTTGAACAACCCTCTTAAGAATATAAACGAATTCAGATGTCCATATGTAGGATTAAAAAAACGATTTAAACCTGAAAATAATTCTTTTATGACACCTTATGCTTATCTCAACTTACTCATAATCTATGGAAAACTTTTGGATTACAATTTAGAGGGAAAGTTAGTACCAAAAAAAATATTAAAAAAATTGGAAGCAAAACTATTTGAATACTTTGACTCCAAGACTATCAATGAGTACAAACATCTATTAAAAATGCAACAAAAGGTAGAAGAACAAAATTTAGATTTGGATGATTATGCCAAACCATCTCAAGAAATTATGGAAATGTTATTCGAAAAATTTTTTCCACAAGGGTATCCAGCAACCATGCCTATTGTGACTGCTTATTTGCTATATTTGGTAGATAGTGTGTACGATTTTAACAAAGATATAAAAAAAAGAAATTTTAACTCTATAGCGAGTTCTTTTGGAGTAAAAAAATTTGATGAATTAACTCAGGATCAAAAAGAAAGAATTTTATTTACTTACGATTTATGTTCAAAAGAATTCTTAGAAAACGTTGAAGAAGTTGCAAATTTTAACGAGCATTTAGTAAAAAAGCTAGCGACTTTTTCTTTGATATATCACAGAAATTCTGTCACAAAAATTTTAGATGGAGGAGAAATTGATGAAAGAGCAACAAACCATTCTAGAGCAAATAAAAAAGGGAGAGTTCAAAAGCCTATTTTTAAAATATAAGGAAGATGAAAAGTTTAGAGAAAAAATGGATACTTTTAGAGCGGGTTACTATAGCTATGGAAGAAGTGGATGTGGTAATTGTTTAGAATGTTTAGGAACCACTGTCTGTTTAGATACCCTTTGTGAATGTGGTGGCGGAGATCTTTGTAATTGGTTTTAAAAGTTTATGAATTTAAATATAAAAAATCCCCTTATAAAGACTGCTTTTTTGGTTATCTTTTTTTTCTTGCTATTTCTTATGTCAAGGTATTTGAGAATCGCTCCCACCGTTGTTAGTTTGATACTTCCTCTGGGAGCTTTCTTTTTAGAAAAAAGATATGTATTTATCTTTAGTATTTCAATTTTCTTTTTAATATTTATCAGTGGATTTGTTGTTGAAGCAATTGGTATCTTTTTGCTATTTTTTCTTCCAATCCTTGCTTTTATTGTTGTAAAAAAAAGGTTATTTAAACACTTGATCATTACTACTCTTTCTATTCTTGCCTTTTATCTTATGTTTACCTTTTTTGGTGAACTTCTTCCGGATTTCGCAACTCAGGGAAAAGGTCTATTCTTTATAATATTTCTTTATTTGATATTTACCAATATTTATGGGTATTTATTAAAGAGATTGAAATATGAGATTTCTTCCTTATTGAAAAATTTTTCTCAAAAAGAATAATATAAAATGCCGATGATGAAAAATATTAGGGGAGTGATATCGATGTATCCAGAATATGTTACTAAATTGGAAAAAGTAAAAGGGATTTCACAAGAAGAATTAAAAGAACTTCAACCTGTTGAAGAAAAGTATAAGTTTAGAGCTAATGAATATTACTTGGACTTAATCAATTGGAAAGACAAAAACGATCCTATAAGAAAGATTATAATTCCAAATATTGAAGAATTGGAAGAATGGGGATTAGAAGACGCCTCAAAAGAACATTCATATACAATAAGTAAGGGACTGCAACACAAGTATAGGGATACCGCTTTACTGTTAGTAAATGATGTATGTGGGAGTTTCTGTAGATTCTGTTTTAGAAAAAGATTGTTCAAGAACGTTGGTAAAGAAGTAGTTAGAACCCGTGAAATTGAACAAGATCTCGATTATATTCGAAAACATGAAGAAATCACAAATGTTCTCCTGACAGGGGGTGATCCTTTACTCCTTTCAACTAATAAACTTAAATCAATTGTAGAAGCTATTAATGAAATAGATCATATAAAAATCATTCGCATAGGTACAAAGACCCCGGCTTTTAACCCTTTCAGAATAATATCGGATGATACCCTATCAAGTTTCATTAAAAAAATTACCAATAGTGGTAAAAAATTATATTTTATTGTGCACTTTAATCACCCAAGAGAATTAACTTCTGCTTCTATTCAGGGAATAAATATATTGCAAAATTCTGGAGCCATAATAGCAAATCAAACTCCTCTTTTGCATGGTATCAATGATAATCCTAAGACATTATCGACATTATTTAAAAAGCTATCCTTTAATGGTATTCCTCCCTATTATGTATTTCAAAATAGACCTGTCATGGGAAATAAAGGTTTTACTATTCCTTTAGAAAAAGCTTATTCAATATTCCTAGAATCTTTAGAAGATATCTCAGGTTTAGCCAAAAGACCTAGATTTGTAATGTCTCATGAATCTGGAAAAATAGAAGTTGCCGCATTGACTAGCAAAAATATTATCTTTCGTTATCATAGATCGCACAATCCTGATAACTATGGTAAATTTTTTGTATTCAAAAGAGATCCACAAGCCTATTGGCTTGATGATTACAAAGAATTAGTGGAAATATATAATTACAAAAGCTTTTAAAATATATAGATAAGGTTCCATTACTCGAGGGTTGAAAATTTTCAGATAGTTATTATAAAAAAGGAGCAGATTCAACATGTTAAATGGTATAACAGACGTACCAGGAATAAAAGTAGGACACTACACCGACAATAAATCCTTAACAGGTTGTACGGTTATTCTAGCCGAAAATGGGGCGGTAGGTGGAGTAGATGTCAAAGGCTCAGCCCCAGGAACAAGAGAAACAGACTTACTAAAACCAGGGAATCTTGTTCAAATGGTGCACGCTGTCTTATTAACCGGCGGAAGTGCTTTTGGTTTAGATGCGGCAAGTGGGGTTATGCAATTTTTAGAAGAAAATAGTATAGGTTTTCAAACAAGTACCGTGAAAGTTCCCATAGTACCTGCTGCAGTTATTTACGATTTGGATATAGGAGACCCAAACGTTAGACCCGATAAAAGATCTGGTTATATCGCAGCAAATTTAGCGACATCAGATTGTGTTGAAGAAGGATGTGTTGGTGTAGGAACCGGGGCAGTTGTTGGTAAGGCGGCAGGTGTTAACAATGCTATGAAAGGTGGGGTAGGAAGTTATTCCATTGAATTAGGTAACGGAATAGTTGTCGGAGCGATAACGGTTGTGAATGCTACAGGAGATGTTTACGAAGAAGGGGAAATAATAGCTGGGGCTATAGACCATAACAATAATTTTTTGAATATATCCGAATATATGAAAAAATCTAGTTTTAAGTCTAATCCAGGTGAAAATACAACTCTATCCGTCGTAGCTACAAATGTAAAATTGTCTAAAGAAGAAGCAAACAAAGTGGCTCAAATGAGCCATGATGGTTTGGCAAGGGCGATAAGACCTGTTCATACTATGTACGATGGAGATACTATTTTTTGTTTGTCTACTGGTGATTTATCAAGCGACGTTACTTTAATTGGCGAAGTAGCAGCAGAAGTAGTAGAAAAATCTATTATAAGGGCTATCAAATCGGCAAAAAAAGTTGGTAATATTCTCAGTTACCAAGACTTGAATCCTAGTAAAAGATAATTCCCACTACTCCTGTCATAATTATTATAAAAATTGGATTTAATTTAGTGAAAAACAGGAGCATCAAAACCCCAATAAATATAAGAAAACTCGCCAAATTTACGATATTAGCAACTCCAATTGTATATGCAGAACCAAGTATCAACCCTATAACAGCAGGTTTTAGAAATTTAAGAATATTTTGTTGAGTATCACCATTTCCGTTCTTAAAATATTTACCTATCAATAATCCTATAATTAACGAAGGTAATATTACAGCAGTTGTTGCGACCAACGAACCAAGTATCCCAAAAACCCTATATCCAACAAAAGTAGCACTATTTACAGCTATTGGTCCGGGAGTAACCTCTGCTATAGCTATTAAATCCAGAAATTCTTGAAGGGACATCCAACCTCTTCTTTCTAGATGTGTTTGAATTAGTGGTATCATTGCGTAACCACCACCAAATCCAAATAAGCCAATTTCAAAAAAAGAAAAAAACAAGCCAAATAAAGTTTTCATGACTTTTTTCTTCCTTGAGGCATAGAGTAAAGACTGCCTATAATGAAAGCGATAACAATTATATAAATAGGATTAATTTTAAATGCTCCAATCGCAACAAAAGCTCCTGCAGTTAATAAAACTAAAACGATAGACCATTTAACCGATTTTGATAGACTTATCGCGGCATATACGATAAGTGAGGCTATAGCAGGTCTTATACCTTCAAAGGCGCTTTGTAAAACGCTAAGTCCCGCTGTTTTCGTAAGAGTAAAAGCTATTACCAATATTATTATAAAAGAAGGTAAGGAAACCCCTATTGTTGATATAACTGCTCCTAAAACTCCCCTTATATTGTATCCTACTAAAATAGAAAGATTAATAGCCACAGCTCCTGGTATAGTTTGAGTTAAAGAGACCGTGTCTGTGAACTTATCCTTTTCTACCCAATTTTGCTTTTCTACGACTTCTTTCTCCATTAAAGGAATCATTGCATATCCTCCACCAAAAGTGAAGAGCCCTATTTTAAAAAACGTAATGAACATTTTTAACACTATTTTTGATTTGCCTTTTTCACTCATTTATATTATCTCCCTACAATTTCAGTTCAGTAAAGAATCTAAAATGATCGGCTCTTATCAGGCTTTCCCTGAATTCTACCAATCTATTTTCCGAATCATATGTGTATCTTGTAGTTTGAAAAAGAGGAATATTTTCATCAATTTCTAGCAATTCTTGGGCTTCCAGCGAAGGTAGGACAGGTTCGAGATATTCTTTGGCATTGACACATCTTATTCCTTCTCTAGCAAGTAAATCATACAGAGGTTTTGTTTCCAGATTTTTATTATCCACTTTTTTTAAAAACTCGACAGGAATGTAAGAACTTTCTAATATTAAAGGAATTTCACCAACTAATCTCAACCTTGTAATTTCCCATAATTCAAGGTTTTCAAATTCATCGACATCTTCCAATCCAGAAACCTTTTTTACCGATATAAGTTTAGTATTAGAATTTTCAAGCTTGCTGGCTATACTTTTTCCGAAGCTGTAAAACTTCAAAAGACTTTGCTCCCAAAAAAGAGATTGAACTTTATATCCTCGCCCTTGGTAACTTTTAATTGTACCTTGTTGCTTCAATAAACTTAAAACTTTTCTTATCGTCGTTCTTGTTACATGAAACTCCTCCGCCAACTCATTTTCTGAGGGAAGAAATGAGTTCATTGGATATTCCCCTTCATAGATTCTTGAAATTATTTTGTCAGCAATTCTTTGATAAATAGGTGTCTTATAATCAGCCATTTACAATACCTTCCTTCAATAAAAATATACAAATATGTCTACTCAAGCTTGTATACACAAATTATATCAAATAAAAGTAATCATGTCAAGAATTCACAGGGTAATATGAAAATACAGATGATTTTCTATGCAAATTGATCAGTAGTGAAATAATATTAGCAGTACTTCCAATTTTTGAGTTTTTAGAGATAATATAATAATTAAAATCGCGAGCCCCGTATTTACTTTTATGTAGAGCTCTATTTATAGATAAATTTGGTATAAAAATAGGTTTAGTTGGTCACGGAGGAACAACGGCTGACATGCGAATAAAAGGTAAGAATAGAGATTTTCAAAATAAACTAACGTATATGAGTTTACCTGCTTTGTTGAAAAACATTGGATTTTATACGGTTATGGTAAGTCCATTTAGAGAAAGGCATTCTGCTTGGTGGTTTTATGCTGGATTCAATGAGGTTTATAACCCGGGAAAAAGTGGCCTTGAAAGAGCGGATGAGGTGGTTCCTCAAAGAGTTTACAATTTTTATAAAAGGAAAAACTTTGGTTTTGTTCAATTCATCCCTGTTATAGAGCCATATGAAGAATATAATATTTCCCATCCCTATTCTTTAAATCCAAAGGAATATGGCTATTTTCTGAAAGTGTCACTTCTTCATCTTTTTGAGTTTGAAGAATTCTTCTCTTTCAGTTTCTTCCAACGTATCTTGAATAAATTTAATAGATTCTTTCATCTTAGGTATGACAATATTTTCTAGAGCGGAAACTCTTTTTTTTGTTTTTTGAACTTCATAAGCAAGCTTGTAAACTTTATTTTCAATCATAGATGCTTCTGTTATTAATTCCAAAGCCGTTTCAAAAGAAATGTAAGCTTCATCTAAAGCGGCATCCGTTCTATATATTTCGTAAGGAATTTCCAACTTGGGTTTTTCTTGTCTGATTAATTCCGGAACCTCAACTCCCATAACGCTTTTGAACCTTATTTTTAATTCATCATATTCTGGGATTCCATTGGCATATTCTTCTATATTTTCAATGCCGAGATCTAAATTTGCTAACTGTAAAGATTCATAAGCCCTAGCTAGTGTAGTTAATATTTTTTCTTGTATTTCTTTAGCTTGTTCTATCAAATCAACTAGCTCTTTCATTATAATATTTCTCTTTTTCTCTAATAGGTCATGGCCCTCTTGTGAAAGTTGGTATTGTTGTTTTAAAGCAATCAAATTACCTTTTGTGGGGATAGTTTGATCGAAAATCATTGTTTTCACCCTCTCTAATACGTAGATTTATTTTTTGGAATAATGTTCTTCAAATTCTTTTTCTTTAATCCGGGTTAATTCTGTTTTTGGCAACAAAGAAAGTATTTCCCAAGCAAGATCAAGTGATTGTTCCAAATTTCTATTCTCTTGAAAACCTTGATTAAGAAATTTCTGTTCGAATTCTTCACCAAATTTTAAATATAGTTTATCGATTTCCGATAGGTCATCTTCACCAATTATGGCCGCTAATGACCTTATTTCAAAAACTCGAGAATAAGAAGCAAAAAGTTGGGAAGATAGATTTGGATGGTCATACCGAGTATACCCTTCTCCTATACCATCTTTCATCAGTCGTGATAAGGAGGAAAGGCTGTTTATAGGCGGATATATATTTTTTCTAAATAGATCACGAGATAATACTATTTGGCCCTCGGTGATGTATCCTGTTAAGTCAGGGATGGGGTGGGTGATGTCATCATTTGGCATTGTTAAAATAGGTATTTGAGTTACCGAACCTTTTTTCCCTTTGATTATTCCCGCTCTTTCATACAAAGAGGCAAGATCGGAGTAAAGATATCCTGGGAATCCTTTTCTTCCTGGTACTTCTCCTCTGTAATTAGATAGTTCTCTCAAGGATTCACAATAGTTTGTCATATCGTTTAAAATAACTAAAACGTGTTTATCTTCTTCAAAAGCTAAATATTCTGCTACAGTCAATGCCATTCTAGGGGTTGCTATCCTTTCCACCACTGGATCACTCGCCAAATTTAAAAATAACACCATATTCTGAATTGCTCCACTGTCTTCGAAATTTTTGATTATGAAGTTGGCATCATCTTTTTTTAACCCTATAGCAGCAAAAACTACAGAAAATTCTTCTTTGGAAGTTAACTTTGCTTGCTTGGCGATTTGTACTGCTAAATTATTATGTGGCAAACCATTTCCAGAAAAAATCGGCAATTTTTGTCCTCTTATTAAAGTCAACATTGTATCAATTACAGAAATACCCGTTTGAATGAAATTTTTGGGGTATTCTCTGGCAGCGGGGTTTATGGCTGATCCGTTTATATCCGCACTTTTTTGAGAAATAATCTCCCCCATTCCATCAATTGGTTCTCCTAATCCGTTGAAAGTTCTTCCCAAAATATCACTAGATAAATTGATTTCTTGGGTTCTGCCCAAGAATTTTATCTTTGAATTTGTAAGAGAAAGTCCTTGTGTTCCTTCAAAAACCTGAACAACAGCTTTATTTTCAGAAACAAGAATAACGGAACCCACTCTTCTTTTTCCTTTTTCCTCTATTTCCACTATTTCATTGTATCCGATATCTTCCGTATTTTCAACTATTATAAGAGGTCCTCTAATTTCTGAAATTTGATCGTATTCCCTTATTGCCATTTTTTCACCTCTTAACTGTTATACTTTTTTTCCAATTCTTCAAAATGTTTACCTAAAAGATCTTCGATTTTCTTGAATTCGTTCAAATCGGTGATATCTTCTTTCATTGTTAACAACTTACTTGTTATTTCTGAGGGTAGGACTTGAGTAATTGGAACTGACCTGTTTATAAAAGTTTTAGCCTTGTAATAAGTATCAATTATAATCTTTAGCATCATATGTTGTTTTTCTAATTGACAGTACGAATCGACTTCACTGAAAGCGTTTTGTTGTAATATTCCAATTTTTATTATTCTAGCTATTGAAACTACCAATTTTTGAATATCAGGTAAAACATCTTCCCCAACAATTTTTATAGTTTGTTGAAGAGCATCGTCTTGGTTGAGTAATTCCATAGCTTCATTTCTATACTGACTCCAGTCTTTTGTAACGTTTTTGGTGAACCATTCTTTTAAATCACCTGCGTATCCGCTATAGCTGGTAATCCAATTTATAGATGGATAATGTCGAGAATAAGCTAGGTTTTTGTCAAGTCCCCAGAAACATTTAACAAATCTGGTAGTACTTTGAGTAACAGGTTCAGAAAAATCTCCACCAGGAGGTGATACGGCTCCAATTATTGTGACAGAACCATTCGTATCGTTGAGATTTTTCGATAATCCGGCTCTTTCATAAAACTGGCCAATTCTGGAAGCAAGGTATGCGGGATAACCTTCTTCTGCAGGCATTTCTTCCAGTCTTCCTGATAATTCCCTCAGTGCTTCAGCCCATCGTGAAGTGGAATCAGCCATTACTGCAACGTTGTAACCCATGTCTCTATAGTATTCTGCGATAGTTACCCCGGTATAAATAGACGCTTCTCTAGCAGAAACAGGCATGTTGGAAGTATTTGCAATTAGGACAGTTCTCTCCATCAGCGGGGCCCCCGTTTTAGGGTCCTGTAAATTAGGGAATTCTTCCAATACCTCTGTCATTTCATTTCCTCTTTCTCCACAACCGATGTAAACAATAATATCAGCATCTGCCCATTTAGCTAATTGATGTTGAGTTATAGTCTTCCCGGTACCAAAACCTCCTGGGATAGCGGCAGTTCCTCCTTTACTGATGGGAAAGAAAATATCTATAACTCTTTGGCCCGTTATCAAGGGTATATTGGGTTCTAATTTATTTTTTACAACTCGAGGTACTTTAATAGGCCAAAATTGATACATTTTTATTTCTTTTATACCGTCTTCAGTTTGAATTTTTGCCAAAACCTCATCTACTTTATAGGAACCATTTTGTTTGATTTCAACTATCTTTCCATGTATATCTGCTGGAACCATAATTTTATGCACTATGTGTTTTGTTTCTTGCACTTGAGATATTACATCTCCACCCTTAACAATATCTCCTTTTTTCTTTAAAAACATAACTTCCCATCTTTTTGAAAGATCTAGTCCAAACTCCTCTACCCCTCTGCCAATAAAGGATCCACTTTTCTCTATTAATTTGTTCAATGGTCTTTGAATACCGTCGTAAATACTTCCTAGAAGGCCCGGACCTAACGCTACAGAAAGCATCTGTCCTGTACCTTCAATGGGTTCCTTAGGTTTTAACATAGAAGTTTCCTCGTAAACTTGAACAGTTGCTTCATCTTCATCAATGGAGATTACCTCTCCTATTAAGTGCAGATTACCTACCTTAACCATTTCATTCATCGAAAGTTTTTCCACACCTTTAACTTTAACGACAGGTCCATTTATTTCTTTAATGTACATTATATATCACCTACTTCTTCCAATATCAGAGAGAAGATTTTTGTTTTATTTTGTTCTACATATGAATCTATGCTGTTGTTAATGATTGTATTATTACTTTTTAGGAGGATTCCACCTTCAATTTCTTTACTTGTTTTAACGTTATGATCTAAAACTATAGATTTCACTGTTTCATAATCATTTTTGTTACAGAGCACCTCGTAATCGTTATGTATCAGCTTAGTTGCGTCAATATACAATTTTTGGTAAAAATATTTTTTGTTGTCAGGATCCAAAGTCACAAGATCTTTTTTTATTAATTGTAAAAGACTTTCCAATAGTTGGTTTTTCAACTTAAGTCTTTCTTGTTTTATCTTCAACTTAGCTTTTGATTGGCTAACTTTCACAGTAAGGTCGGCCTCTTCTTTAGCTTCCTTTAATTTTTTATCTCTGTAATTATTTATATCTTCTTCAATTCTTTTTTGAACCTCTTCCAGTTTCTTATTATAAGAAATTTTTAATTCATCACATTTTTGTTCAAATTTCTTGTCTAATAATTCAAGCATTGATTCCAATTTATCTTCGATTTCATTCATTTATTTTCACTCCAATTGCCCCTTCAACGTACTTTGTAATGAAATCTTTGTCGCCTCGCCATCCGTGCCTATCCGGTATGACAAAAATTAAAGGTAACTGTCCGGCTAGTTTATGTTTTTTAACTTCTTCCGGTATCTTTTGTGAAGCTAACTCAGTTATCAAAACAACGCCAATTTCTTTATTGCTCAACGCCTTATTGAAGGCTTCTAATATCTCATCTCTTTCATGAACAACGGTCCCAACAATTCCACTAAGTCTTAAACCAATGGCAGTGTCGATGTTATCACTTATTAGAAAGAATTTCATTTGTTAGATTCTCCCCAGTATCATTATCGAAACGATCAACCCATATATCACTATTCCTTCGGCTAAACCTACGTATATTAACGTTCTTCCTAATAACTCGGGTTTTTCACTTATAGCTCCTACCGCTGCCGAACCTACTATCGCAACACCGATACCTGCACCAATAGCGGATAAACCTGTAGATAATGCTGCGCCCAATAATCCTAACCCCTTATTGTTCGTTGTGTCAGATGTTACGCTCGTTTCAGTTGTAGAAGTTGTTGTTTGAGCTGAAACATGGGTCGGGAAAAGAGTAATTATAGCTAAAAGAAGTACAACTCCAAATACAGCAATGTTTCCCCTAAAAAACTTTTTTGCAAAAGATCTTGCCTTTTCGGGTTTTTTTGAAAAATAAAAACCAAACATAATTGTCAAAACAACTAAAGCGGTTAATGAAACAACATATGCCATAACTAACACCTCCGGAAATTTTTAAAATTTGTATTTAACTGGATTAAATTCTTTCCCATTACCTTTGAAAAACCTGGTGAAAAATTCGTAATAATCTAACCTTAAAGTTTGAATGAACACAACCAGGCCTTCCAATCCGATTATTAGAATATTACCCAAGAGTAATATAACAAATGAAACTACTGAGTTACTTGCCATTTGAGACATCATGTAAAATGCGAGAAATAGCCCGGCATGGTTTAAAGCAAAAGCACCTAACCTTATAAAAGAAAGAGTGTTGCTTAGGTATCCAAGTAGAGATTCAAAAAGCTCGAAAAAACTTTGAACAGCTTTTTCACTTAATTTTCCTTTTTCAAAGATTATACCATTAAGATATATGGCAACTATCAATGCAACAATAAAACCAATACTTATTTTTGGGAATGCACCATTTCTCATATAATAAAAAATTCCTCCAAGTACTATCCAATAAAATGCAATCCCTGATAAGCCATTTGGATCGAATAAAAGTTCAAATGTTTGCTTATTTTTAATCTTGTTGAATATGTTCAAAATCATAGCTAAAGTTATCACAGCTATCCCGAAGTAAATTGAAGTGAGTAGAAAATAGTTTATATTATCCATAGGTCTTTTCCACAAGGGTTTAATGATATTTTCAAATCCAAAAAAACTCCCATATAACGTTCCAAAAATCATCGAAGAGATTCCAGAAGCACCTAAGACGTAAAATAAGTCACTTTTACTCTTTTTGTAAATTAGAAATCCCAATAAAGTAAGAACAAGGCCATGTCCAATGTCACCAAACATCATCCCAAAAAAGAATAAGAATAATATTGAGATTATAGGTGTTGGGTCTATTTCATCGCTCGATGGTGTGCTGAACATCTTAACAATGAACTCAAAATGTTTGAAAAAACTTCTATTCTTAAGTAAAGTAGGTTGTTTTTCTTTAATACTACATTCAATAAGTAAAGAATAATCATTTGAATTACAATAATGAAAAAGTTTTGAATATGTTGCCTGATCGGTCCAACCAGAGATTATGAAAAAGTCCTCAGTGAAACTAATATTCTGAACTAAATCATAGATATTTTTCATGACGAAAACATAATCAGAGTATTCGTAAATATATCTACGCTTTTCGTAGAACAACTTTTTTATAGACATCTCGATAATTTCAATTTCGTATTTAACAGCCTTCAATTGGTCTTGAATTGTTTTCAATATATCTGAAGGCGTTCCTGAATAATTCTTAGGGATTTCGTATTCTACAAAATTAGCAATTGAAAGTGTTTTTTCTATATCTTCGTTGGAGTCATATACGATAAAAAGCCATACGAAATCTTTATCTTCGTTGAGTTTTAATACTAAAATATCCTCATTTTTTATACTGTTAAAAAGCCTTTCATAGTACATACTGCTGATTTTGCCTACTTTGTATTTAAGGTTTTGTATTTTTTGTATATTTTTAACATCAAGTTGAATCTTTTGTAGTTTATCAAAAAGATTCAGATTATTTTCCAGATACTTTTCTTCTTCTTTCAACTTTGAAATCCTTTCGGATAAAGTGTGCAACTCATCCGTAAGATTTTTTGAAAACTCGATTATTTCATCTTTTTTAATTTTTGTAGGGAAAGAAACTTCCCATGTTTTGGGTTCGGGGTTCTTTTCCACAAATTCATAGATATTTCTAAAATTTTCGTATATTTCCTGAAAAGGGTTGACGTTATCTTTTTTTATCCTTTCTAATAGACTTTCATCCAGTACCTTTTCGAGTGGTATAACTTCCACACTTTGAGAATCAATAATTCTCTTTGAAATTTTTTCTAATTCTGTTTTGGTGGAGATTATTGTGAACGGTTTTAGTCTTTCCTGCATGAACTCACTCCTCAATCAACAGCAAAAAAGCGTTGAATCTATCATTGGGAATTTTATACCTTTTGGCTTCTATAAGAGTAATTAAATCTTTATATTCATATTCTCTAAGAAATAAATATCCGCTCATAACTGTCAAACCATTTTGGGTTTCAGATATTAATTCTTTTGCATCTTTTAACAATATTCTATTACATAACCTTTCTATTATGTAAGAAAATATATTTTGATCAATATTCTTAAAATATTCTCCATAAAAGGTCAAAGAGATTTTCTCGATGAAATCATTGAGATCTTCTGAAGTTGAAAGATTTTCTATTTCACTTTTTGATAATTTAAAAGTTATTGGGAGCAATAAGTTTAAAACTTCGCTTGTAGAAAGTTTGAAGAGAAGCCTTGCTCTATAGATCCATTGAATATTTATTAAATCCACTTGTTTGAAGAATAAATCCCTCAAGTTTGAAGAAAATTCTGGATTTTTTTTGAATTCTGATTCCAAACTGGAAAAATACCAAAAGTCTATAGCGTTTAACAAATATTGCAATTTTTGTGTTTTTCTGTAGTTGTCATAGGCGGAGGTGATTACTCCAGAGTAAATACTATTTTTAAATGTGTTTAAAGCGTCGTCAAAATTCTTTATCGCCATGAATGTCTCTTCACTAATGGTTTTGTGATTAACGGGGAAAAGTCTTTCCTTTGAAATATATTCTAAATGACCAGAATGTAGAGAACGGAAGATAAATTTTATATTTTCAATTTCATAACGCCTTTCTATTAACTTAAATAATTTTTGAACTTTGACTGGTAGATAAAAATACAAATGGTAAAAGTCTGATAATATAGATTTTCGTATCAATATTTCCAAGTCTCTTCTGTGTAAATTTGCTATATCTGTTCCTACTAATACTTCATTGTAATGAGTGTTGTTTTTTAAGTAAGCGACTATTTCTGTTATCGAACTCGCTTCTATTAAATTGTGATAATCACTTTGATTAAGGATTTTGGAATACAGTGCTTTAACTTTAGATGTTAGTCCAGGGATCAACAATTTCAACAACCTCGATCAGTAAATTAAATTTTCTATCACTTTTTTGGCTATTTTTTCTTTATCTTTTTCCAACTTTTCAAACTTGTTTTTATAATTCTTTATATCTCTATCTGCTTCGTCCAATAGATCTCTTGATCTTTCTTCTGCTTTTTTAATGATGGCTTTGTATTGATTATCAACTTCCAGCATTTTATCCTCTTTTTCTTTTTCTAAAAGAGAAATTTGTTCTTCTTGTTCCTCAATCAATTTTTTTTGGAAATCTTTTAATTTTTTATCGTAGTTCTCTTCTGCTTCTATCAACTTTTTTATAACGTCGTTTGGATTTAAATTCATGATTCCACCTCTGAGAAAAAATACAACTATTTTTACTAAATTCTACTTATATATTGTACTCCTATTTATGTTAAGAAAATAAAAATAATTGTTGAGAATATAATTAAAACAAAAAATATACCAATATTTTTACTTGGTATATAGATGAGCAACATTAGTAGCTGCAAATGATTCTGGCTTTATTTTATAATTATATCCCAAACCTTTTACGTAGCCTGTAATAACACTAAAAACCTCTTTTGATCTACCGTTTAAACCTATATCAAGGTGTATTTCTGGCTTTATTAAATTTAAGTGATTTTCGATAAATTCTGCGGTGTTTAAACTAAATTCGGCTTCTTTTATCAATCTTGAGTACATATCGTATGACCTACGTTCGTGAGTGACATAATAAAAATATGTAGCCCCATTGCCTACTTTGTAAATTACTATAGCTGTCGCAAAAGTTACGTGCCCATCTCTTGCATGGCTATCTGTACCTACCCACACTTTGTAACTTTTGTTTTCTAAAAATAATTTAATGAAATTAGTCAAATCTTTGAATTCTACAGTGCCTATAGTTGGATTTTTTAACTTGAAAACATTACCCCCTTTTTTATATAAGTTTTCTTCAATTATACACCAAAACGCAACGATTTTTATTAAAAATTCTTAAGATTAATTAAGAATACGATTTAAATTCGAATTAAAATTTGGTATAATATTTCGAAATAAGCAAAAAAAATGGGGGAGTATAGATTGATTAGAGCATTTTTATGGCTTTTGCTAGTTACTGTAATATGGGGTTCTACCTTTCCAATTCACAAGGTAGTGTTAACTGATCTTCAAACTTTGCCCTATTTGTTTATAAGGTTTGGTATTGCAGCTGTTTTATCTTTCCTTATTTGGAAAAAGCATTCTTTCAAGTACGGGGCAACCTTAGGAATAATTTTAGGACTAGCACATGCCTTGCAAACTTATGGAATCAATTTTACAGATGCTTCAAAAAGTGGATTTATTACCTCTTTATATATTCCATTTACTCCTATAATTTCTTATTTAATTGAAAAAGAAAAACCTAACTTCATTCAGTGGTTATGTTTTCCTTTGTCTTTGTTAGGTTCTTACATGCTTTTTGGAGGTATTTCAGGGTTTAATTTTGGGGATTTCTTAACGTTTTTGGGTGCCGTTTTGTTTGCAGTTCATATTGTTTTAATAACGAAATTTTCAAAAGTTGTTGAAGAAACATCGCTTTTAGCTTATCAGTTTTTATTTGCTGCTATAATCAATGTGTCAATTTCATTCAATTCTAGTTGGAAATTAGGTGCGCCAATTTGGTTAACCGCTATATACACTGGAATAGCAGCGACCATAGTTGTGAATTTTCTGCAAGCTAGATATCAAAAGGTAATTGGTTCTAATTCAACCGTTCTTATATTCATTGGCGAACCCATATTCGCTTCATTATTTTCATTTATTTTTTTAGGGGAGAAATTTTCTGGGTTACAGATGATTGGGGCTTCAATTATGATTGGAGTAATAATTTTGACTACTTTTTCATATAGAGTAAATAAATATTTGAAAAAGAAATTAGATTTAAAAGAGCTTTGAGAAAGAGGAGGAGTTTTAGTGAGATACATAGACATCAGAAGTGATACCGTTACGCAACCTACTCAAGAGATGAGAGAAGCGATGTTTAATGCAAAAGTTGGTGATGATGTTTACGATGAAGACCCAACGATGAAAAAATTAGAAGAATACGCTGCAGAAGTAGTTGGAAAGGAAGACGCACTTTTTGTTCCTAGTGGAACGTTTGGTAACCAACTTTCCATATTTACACATTGTGAAAGAGGAAATGAAGTTATCCTTGATGATAGTTGCCATGTAGTTGTTCACGAGGTTGGAGCGGCTTCGGTAATTGCTGGTGTACAATTGAGAACTATAAAGAGTGATAAGGGAGTTATGTCACCTCAAGACATTCAAAACAGAATAAGAAAGGAAGAAGACGACCTTCATTTCCCCTCTACTGGTTTGATATGTCTAGAAAATGCTCATTCCAATGGAAGGGTTTTGCCACTTGAAAATATGAAAGAAATATCTGAGATAGCTCATGAGAATGGAATTCCTGTTCATTTGGATGGAGCTAGAGTATTCAACGCTGCAACCTACTTGGACGTTGATCCCAAGGAGATAACTCAGTACTGTGATTCAGTTATGTTTTGCCTTTCAAAGGGTTTGTGTGCCCCTGTAGGTTCTTTACTGGCCGGGAGTAAAGATTTCATTCAAAAGGCCAAAAAGAAACGGAAACTGATGGGTGGAGGTTTAAGGCAAGCTGGATTTTTAGCTGCTGCAGGGTTAATTGCCCTTGAAAAGATGAGATTTAGACTAAAAGAGGATCATGAAAACGCTAGATATCTGGGAGAAAGATTGAGTGAAATCCCTGAAATTTCTTTGAACTTAGACGATATTCATATAAATATGGTTTTTTTCACAATACAAAAAGATATAAATTTTGAGGAAATGGTATCATTTTTTTTAGAAAAAGGTATCAAAATAAATCCACCAGAAAATGGAGAATTCAGATTTGTAACTAATTATTGGGTAAGTAAAAAAGATGCGGATTACATTGTTGAAACAATGAAAGAGTATTTAAAGAAGTGATGAAAAAATGTCTAATTCAAAAAAAGCGGTAGCTTTACGGTATAAGCGAGGAACGGATCAGGCACCTAAAGTCGTTGCTAAAGGTATCGATTCAATAGCCAGAAGGATCATAGAAATAGCTGAAGAGGAACACATACCAATAGTTAAAAGCGAAAAAGCTGTTGAAGAGTTTTATGGTTTAGATTTGGATGAAGAAATTCCTGCCGAGTTGTATGAGCTAGCTGCTGAAATAATTGCTTTTGTCTATAAGCTAGATAAAGAGTTCAGTTAGCTTCAATTACTTTGTATAACGTACTACCTGAACCAGACATCAAAGCAAATATAATTTCTTCATCCTTTTCTAGGTCATCCTTTTTTTGTTTCAATTTAGGATATTCTTTGAATACCACTTGTTCGAAAACGTTAAACGCATTTTGTTTAGCAGTTATAACGTCGTTATTTTTTAAAGCTTTGTACAGTTTGTATGGATCACCAAAATGGATGATACTTTCCCAATTTTGGTCTATTTTTTCATACATTTTTTTAGTATCAATGTTATAGTTCATGGGGTATATTTTTATATTTAATTTTAACGGTTCCAAAAATTCTAAAATTTCTCCTTTGCCTTTACCGATAGCCGTTCCGCCTTTTAGCAAAAAAGGAACATCACTTCCAACTTTGCAACTTATTTCGAATAAGTCTTTTTCTGATATTTTAAAATTCTTTGAGAGAAAGTTTAAAACAGCAGCGGCATTGGCACTTCCGCCCCCTAATCCTCCACCCATAGGTAAATTCTTAATAAGCTTAATTTTTAAGTTAAAATTGTAAAAACCCGTTTCTTTTTTAAAGGTCTCTATGGACTTTTTTATTATATTATTATCCCATGAAATATTTAAAGGAGGTTCTGATTCGAATATTTCACTTTTAGAAAATTCGATAAATATATCGTCGTGTTCGTTAATAGATTGGAAAAGGGTTAAAATATTATGGTAACTATCTTTTCTCCTACTAATTACATCTAAGTAAAGGTTAACTTTTCCAAAGGCTTTTAAATGCATTAAAATCCTCTTTTACTCGTTAGTCTCTTCTTCTTTCAACATAGCTTCTTCGTCTTCGAAAGACACTGGTTTTACAATTGGGAAAGGTATTATGTCGCGAATAGTTGGAGTATCGGTGAGCAACATACAAACTCTGTCAATACCTATTCCTAGCCCTCCAGTTGGTGGCAAACCATATTCTAAGGCCCTTATGAAATCAAGATCCATCATTTGAGCTTCTTCATCGCCCAACTCTTTCAGTTCCATTTGCTTTTTAAACCTTTCAAATTGATCTTGAGGATCATTCAATTCAGAAAAGGCGTTAGCTATTTCGTTGCCCTTTATTATTAATTCAAACCTTTCGGTCAACCTTGGGTCATCTTTTTTTCTTTTTGCTAGTGGAGATAATTCTATAGGGTAATCCATAACAAATGTAGGTTGAATGATCTTATCTTCGACTAAATCCCATACTTTATCGAGATAATGGTATCTGTCTTCTATTTCTACCTCTTCACCTTGGTTTTTCAAAAACTCTTTTAGTTCTTGATCACTAGCTTCTACTATATCTATTCCAAGATTTTCTTGTATGAATTCTCTCATCTTTATTCTTTTGAAAGGAGGTGTGAAATCTATTTCTTCTCCTTGATATGTAACTTTTGCTTTGTTGTGAACTTTTTTTGTAATGTTGTACAAGAGATCTTCGGTTAGTTCCATCATATTGTTGTAGTCAGCAAAAGCTTGATACAACTCAATAGTTGTGAATTCTGGATTATGTTTGTTTGAAACACCTTCGTTTCTGAATATTTTCCCTATTTCATAAACTTTTTCCATGCCTCCGACGACCAATCTTTTTAGATGTAGTTCTGTGGCTATCCGGAGGTACATATCTATATCATAAACGTTTAGATGGGTAATAAAAGGTCTTGCATTTGCTCCCCCCATTATACTTTGGAGAACAGGAGTTTCGACTTCTAAAAAACCTTTGTTGTTTAAGTATTCTCTAATGTATTTGATGATTAAAAAACGTGTTCTAAGGGTTTTAATGGTGTCATCGTTTGCGATCATATCCACATATCTTTGTCTATATCGAACTTCTTTATCTTTGAGTCCATGCCATTTTTCTGGAAGAGGGCGAATAGCCTTTGAAAGTAATTCTATTTCTAAAGCCAAAAGGGTTAATTCGCCGGTTCTTGTTTTGAAGGGATAACCTTTTATTCCTATCCAATCTCCGATATCAATATATTCTTTGAAAAAATCATAACTTTCTTGCCCTACTTGATCTAAACGGATATATATTTGGATACGTCCAAATTCATCCTTTAAATCAGCAAAAGCAGATTTGCCGTGTTTTCTTAGATTCATCAACCTTCCGGCGAAATTAAAAGCTTGATCCGGTAATTGTTGGCCAGCCTCTATTTTACTGTCGAAAAGATCTTTAATTTGTTGAGAAGTATAATTTTTTTGAAAATTGTACTTATACGGATTGTATCCTTTTTCTCTCATTTCTTTAATTAGATGTATTCGTATATTTCTAAGATCCATACTTTGCCTCCTGCTTGGTAAAGTTAGTTTGTAATGTGTGAAATCTTAGCTTATCTCTTTGATTTCTATTTTTTTTGAGCTTCCTCTGGCTGTTTTAATGTTGATAACTTCCCCTTTTCTTCTTCCTAGTAATGATCTTCCAATAGGAGATTCAATACTGATCTTATTTTCTTCGATATTTGCCTCTTGAGGGGTAACTAGCAAGAACTCCTGTTCTCTATTCAATCTATAATCTTTTATTTTCACCTTTTTTCCTAAACTTACGGTAGAATTATCGTGATTGCTTCCATTTTCAATTACTTCTGCATTGTCTAATATGTAATCTATCTCTTTGATTCTTGAATCTATCATTCCTTGTTCGTTTTTTGCCTCTTCGTACTCACTGTTCTCTGATAAATCTCCCAATTCCCTGGCTTCTTTAATTCTTTGGGCAACTTCCCCCATAAGTCTTTTTTTAAGCTCTTCTCGTTCCTTTTTTAATTTTTCGTACCCTTCTCTGGTTAGTTTGTATACTTGTTCAGCCACTTTTGTATCGCTCCTCCCATTTCTAATAATGGTGATTAACTATTTTTTAATTCTCTTATAGCCTGTAAAAAACTGTCTAAATCTCTGAATTCTTTATAAACCGAAGCAAATCTTACATAAGCTACCTGGTCGATTGATTTCAATTGCTCCATAACCTTATCACCGATTTCAGAAGAATAAATTTCTGAATTGCCACTTCTTCTTAATTGTTCTTCTATATTATCAACAATTTCTTCGATTTGATCCGTACTTACAGGCCTTTTTTCACATGCCTTTAAGATCCCGTTCATTAGTTTTTTTCTATCGTATAGTTCTCTTCTGCCATCTTTTTTTATTATTCTTATCCTTGTTTGTTCGTATCTTTCATAAGTTGTAAAGCGTGCTTGGCATTGCAAACACTCTCTTCTTCTTCTTATGGAAGTGCCGTTACTAACTGGTCTTGAGTCTAGAACTTTAGTTTCCTCGTAACCACAGAAAGGACATTTCATAATTATTGCACCACCATTTTACCTAAATTAGGTATTTTTTAGAGATTCAGCAATTTTTGAAATTTTTTTTAGTTTGTTGTACAAGGTAGATTTTTTCATTGATAAAGATTCTGCCATGTTACTCAAACTTGCATCTTCATTTTCTAATCTAAAAGCAGCAATTTGTTTTAGGTCGTTTGGTAAACTATCTAAACCAATGCTTTCTTGAATAATTTGTATATCGTTAATTTGCTTTATTGAGCTATGAGCTGTTTTTGATGAATTAGCAGATATTAAATTAATAGTCCTTGTAACGTTGCTACGTAAATCCCTTATATCCATTAATTCACTTAGTTCTTTTACTTTTTCCTTGGCATTGAGAAGTTCAAGGATATTCAAAATGTCATCGCGTGATTTTATGTATACTTTCGAGCCTTTACTTCTATTAAAAAATCTGGCATTTACACCCAAAAGACTTTTAAATGTTCTAACTAAATCCTCTTTAAATATATTGTTTGTTTTCAAATTGAATTCTAAATGATAAGATTCTTTTACTGATATAGACCCACAAGATAACAATAAACCTTTAATAAAAGATCCAAAAATTACTGGATCTTTTTTTAAAAGTGGGGAAAATCTATTTTTAGTTAAACAAATATTTTTTTTCTTTAATATTTTATCTGTTGTTTGATAGTTTAAGAATATAGAACCTGTTCCTCCGAGATTTAACCTTTTTTCGTTGTTAAATTGTACTTCAAATTTATCGGTGAAAAAATATTTGCAAAGTTTATATAATCTTTTAAAACTATTCAAAGATGTTATGGATATTTTTATCAATTTTTTAGTTTCTTTTTCAATAATTTCCCCTTTTCCTATGAAAAAACCATAGAACTCAGCTTCTGGGAAAATATAATCACTATTCACAAGACTCAATTTTAGTGCTTCTGAAAAGGAATTCATCGAACGCATTTTAAAATCAACTCTGATGTTTTTTTTGGATCATGTCTAATTTTCGGTTCCTCATCGTTTATAATATAAACCAAATCTGATATCATTACTCTTCTATCTGCTTCCATATCCAATTTTACTGGGATAGATCCCATTTTCTGGTATCTTTGAATTATTTCGTCTGGTAAATTTGATTTGTTGGCTATGATGTAATCTAATTCTTCACCTAAATAATTTTCTAATTCTTTAACATGATCTTTCAAAGAATAATTAGTCGTTTCTCCGGGTTGTGTCATAATATTCGCAATATATACTTTCCTAGCTTTGCATAAATTGATTGCGTTTCTTATTCCGTCTACCAATATATTGGGGATAATACTCGTATATAAACTGCCAGGCCCAAAAATTATTATATCAGCTTTTTGAATAGCCATAACGCTTTCATCAAATGCCTCGGCATTGCCGTCCAACCAGATTCTTTTTATATTTTTATTTTTCAACACAATTGATGTTTCCCCAAAAATAATTTCACCATCGTCAAGTTCTGCTACAAGTTTTAGAGAATCCAAAGAAGCAGGAAAGACCTTTCCCCTTATTTTCAGCGCTTCAGACAACGTTTTTATCGCTAAAGGGAAATTATTACCGTTAATTCGAGTTAATGCTAGCAAAATTATGTTACCAAGATTATGATTTTTTAAGAAGCCTTCATTAAATCGATATTTAAGTAATTTAGTAAGAAAGGTTTCCTGTTCAGCCAAAGCTAAGATGTTGTTCCTAATATCTCCTGGTGGCAGTATATTGAAATCTTCACGCAATATTCCTGAGCTTCCTCCATCATCTGTAACGGTAACAATGGAAACAATATCGAGATCTTGATTCCATTTCAATCCCCTTAATATTTGACTTGTTCCCGTTCCACCACCAATAGTTACTATATTTTTCACAGTATCAACCCACCTGACGAAAATTTCCATGTTATCGTTCTATATCTCTATGATCTATACTTACTTCTCTACCTTCATTTTTTAAAATTTCATAAACCTTCTGAGCAACGTAAACCGATCTATGTTGCCCTCCTGTGCAACCTATGCAAAAATATGCTTCTATACGACCACTTTCAGAATATTTATCTTGGATAAATTTCGCTAAATTAGCAATCTTCTCGACAGTTTCATGAGTTTCTTTAAATTTTTCAAGGAATTCAATTACTTTCATATCTAAACCAGTAAGTTCATACATCTCTGGAAAATAAAAAGGATTTGGGAGATATCTCACGTCAAAAACATAATCAGAGATTGGTGGAATACCGTTTTTAAATCCAAAACTAATAAAATTTAACTTTAGTTTTTTCATATCTTCTTTTATCATCTGAAAGAATCTTTTTTTAAACTCGGTTGGTTCAGTTGAGGAAGTATCGATAACAATGTCACAATAACTTTCTATTTCTGACATAACTTTCATTTCTTCATCTATAGCGTTTTCTAAGGAAAGGCCTAAAGGGTGGGTTCTTCTGCTTTTTTTGTATCTGTTGATTAACTCACTTTTATCAGCTTTTAAAAAGACTTTATGAATTTCCATATTACATTTGGCTAAACTTTCAACATTTTTAAATAGTTCGTTCAATTTATCTGGATTTTTCCATCTAATATCGCTTACTATAGCAAGTTTTTTAACATTGCTTGTACATAAAATGTTTAAAAAATGTTCTATTAAATGAGGAGGTATGTTGTCAACTGTATAATATCCTTCGTCTTCTAGAGATTGTAATAATAAGGTCTTACCCGCTCCTGATAATCCGGTTATTAAAAAAACAGTTGGTTTTGTTTGCAATATTATCAATCACCCTTAAGTGCTTTCTAATTCAATTTTTTTAAAAATAGGATGATACTTTACGTCTTTCATAAATATTTTGGAAAGCAATTTGAATTTCTCAGTATTTCCTGTAACTAAATAATTCACTCTAATTTTTCCATCTGTTTTCTCTAAATTGATCTCATTTTTCAAAAAACCAACTATTCCATCTGCTGGGTCAACGATGGAAGAATTAGTGTATTTTCTAATTTGTTTTTCTAAAATTGGATAATGAGTGCATCCTAATATTACTTTGTGATACTTGGATTTGGAATCTTGTAAATAAAATCTCAATACAGATTCTGCCATCTGTCCGTCCCAATAACCTTCTTCTATAAGTGGAACGAACAAAGGGCATGCTTTTTCTTCGAGATTGGTTATTTTTTTCTTTATAAGAGCTTCCTTATAAGCACCCAAATTAATAGTGTTTTCGGTGGCTAACAAAAGAACAGAATCGTTCCTTTCTATTGTTTTTATAGCGTTGTCAATTATACTTACATATGAGAAACTGTAATTTTTCGTGTCGAAATTTGTTTTTTTTACAATAGAATCTGTTGTATTACATGCAGAAATTAAAAGATCTACTTTCTTCTTGTTGAAAAAAGATAGTATATTTTTTAAATTTTCTCTTAAAAAAGAAATAGGCTTTGAACCATAAGGTACATTTAAATTATCAGCTAGATAAAAATACTCATGATTACCAAAATTTTCTATCACTTTTTTTAAGACTGTTAAGCCACCTATTCCTGAATCAAAAAGACCTATTTTCATAATTGGAAAATATCTTACCCCCATTGAATACTTTTACTTTGATCATCGCTGCCTTCTTCATTGCTTTTAAGTGCTGTATTCAACATATCGCTGAATTTATCAACCATATGCTTGATTTCTTGTTTTGTTCTTATACTGTTTAATCTTTCGTTTAGAAGCAATAGGAGAAAGATATAATCCACTTCTTCTCCACCGATTTTTTTTGCATAAGTTTCAACTTCGGATTTTATGTTTTCTAAAATTTCGTTTATAACATCCTCGGGTTCGTCCACTTTATATTTATAATCTTTTCCTAAGATTTTTACTTCAATTGAGCGATAATTCTTCATGATTTTTCATCCTTAAATGTTTTTAGTGAATCAATTAATATCTATTTTGATCCGGTTCATCTTGGAATGAGGTATTTGAAGATGCCGGATTATCAAATTCTCCGGTTCTAAACTCATCTCCTAATCTTGATATCAGGGAACTTTTTAGCTGATTTAGATGGTTTTCGATTTCGTCATTTTTTCTTCTTAATTCTTCTAGTTCACGTCCCATCTCTTCTTTTTCATTGTTTATTTTTTCATACTCACTGAACAATTCATCGTACTGAGTTTGAAGATCGTTTTTTTCTTTTTTTAATTCATTGTATTTGTCGGCCAACGTTTCTAACATATTTTCCAATTCCTTCAAAACGTCCATTTGTACTTTCCCCCTTTATATAATAATTTGTTGAAGTGAAACTAAAACAATTATAACACAGCTAAATGAAAAAAAACTAAAAACACGCATATTTTTTAATTCTAAAATTAAAAAAACTAAAAGAGGCATAGCCTCTTTTAGTCTCTTGCTTTAACCAAAAATTTAATTGCCGTTCTCTCTTCCCCTTCAATTTCAACATCCGAAAATGCTGGAACACAAACCAAATCGATTCCGCTAGGAGCTACGTACCCCCTGGCTATTGCTATAGCTTTGACAGCTTGATTAACTGCGCCGGCTCCTATAGCCTGTAACTCAGCGCTTCCTTTATCTCTAATGATAGCAGCTAAAGCACCGGCAACAGCAACTGGATTTGAATTAGCAGCTACTTTTAGTACTTCCATTTCTGCCATGAATGATACCTCCCTGTAATGTTTTGTTTATAATTTCGACTTATATGAGACAAATGGCGCATCTGGTGGGATTTGAACCCACAACCTTCGGATCCGAAGTCCGACGCTCTATCCAGTTGAGCTACAGACGCTCTTCACTAGTAACAATTATACCTTAAATTGACTATTTAAATCAAGACCAAAAATTTTTAAATCATATGATATAATTTATTCGTGGAGGTAAGATCAGGATGAAAGTTAAAGATAAAGTTTTTTTAGCCTTAGATTTTGAAACAACTGGTTTGAACCCAGAGTTTGGAGATAGAATTATAGAAATTGCTGCAATTCCTATATACAATAAAAAAATTAATTTCAAATATGCATTTCATACCTTGGTAAATCCAAATATATTCATACCGGGAGAGGTCTCGAAATTTCATAAATTAAATAATCAAGATATTTCTAACGCTCCATCTTTATCGGAAGTTTTTCCAAGATTTAAAGAGTATGTTGATGATTCTATAATTGTATCACATAACGTAAAAATGGATCTGAGGTTTTTAGATATTGCTGCAAAAGAAAGTGGAATGTTTTCAATTGACAATTACTATATTGACACTCTCGAGATTTCAAAATACTATTTTGATAAAGGTCCATACAATCTTGAATTCCTTTCGAAAAAATTCAATTTAGGGATAAAACAATTTCATAGAGCTTGGGATGATGCTTTATCTACAGCCAAACTTTTCCAAAAATATATAAAACTTTTTTCTTTCGAAGCAATAACCAATTTTATTAAAAAATGGGGTGATTGATTTTGGTTAAGAATTTCATTATCGATACAAATGTTTTGATTCATGATCCTAACAGTATTCTCAATTTTCAGGATAACAATGTTTTGATCCCATTTCCAGTAATAGAAGAAATAGATAAGTTAAAAACAAGAAGCGATAAAGTTGCTAAATCCGCCAGAGAGGTAAACAGAATTTTAGATAGCTTTAGAAACGGGACACCATTACATAAGGGGATAAAATTGCCTAGCGGAGGTACATTGAAAATCTTAGCCCTCGAAAAAAATGATGAAAAACATAAAATTCCTACTTACCTTGGGGAATCAAAAGATGATTTCATATTATATTACGCCATGTTTTTAAAAAAAACAGACAACTTACCAACAATAATTGTAAGTAAAGATTTAAATCTGAGGATCAAAGCTGATGCATTAGGATTAGAAAGTCAAGATTATTTGACGGATAAAATAGATATAAAACTTCTGCCTGATGGTTATCATACAATAGAAAACCCGGAGAAAGAGGTTGAAAAGAAGAATGAATACGATTTTTCAGAATTAGGGTTCAAAGAAGAACCTTTTCCAAATACATATCTTAACTATGGAGACTTATTTTTAAGATATGATTCTAAGTCAAAGAAGTTTCAATCAATTTTGATAGATTTTGAAAGCGAAATTTTTGGAATAAAACCTAGAAATGTAGAACAAGTTTTTTCCTTGGATGCACTTTTAAACCCTGACATACCTTTTGTGACGCTAGTTGGTAAGGCTGGAACTGGTAAGACGTTACTAGCATTGGCAGCAGGGTTATACTGTGTGCAAGTTGAAAAGTTGTACAATAAGCTCTTGGTTTCAAAGCCTGTTATACCGATGGGGAAGGATATCGGATATATACCCGGAGATATAGAAGAAAAAATGCGCCCCTGGTTACAACCTATATATGATAATTTAGATTTGTTATTCAAGGGTAGCGGTAAAAAACCAGAAGAATATTTAACTAAGAAAGATTTATTAGAGATAGAGGTACTTTCATATATAAGAGGAAGAACAATCCCAAACCAATATATGATAGTTGACGAAGCTCAAAATTTAACCCCAGCTGAAGTAAAAACTATCTTAACTCGAGTTGGAGAAGGCACAAAAATTGTATTAACTGGAGACCCATATCAAATAGATAACCCCTATTTGGACAGTTCATCTAACGGTTTAGTCTACACCGCTTCAAAATTTAAAGAAAATCCTTTATCTGCCAATATTACAATGAAAAAAGGTGAAAGATCAGAATTAGCGACTGTATCTTCTGAAATTCTGTAGTAGGTTGATGGATAAAGACATGTAGGGTAGGGAGTCTGGCAAAGGGGTAAGACTTCTTTTTCCTTTAGGGAGAGCTGCGGGGCGAAATCCCCTTTTATCTTTTTGGGCGGGCTGCGGGGCGAAGGGGCGCTAAAACTATTTACTAGGAGGAAAAATAAGTTAATGGAGAAAGAAAAATTGCATCCTGAATACGATATCTACATAGATATTGCAAAAGAAGACATTCACCTTTTAATTTATCTGGTCGAAGCTGAAGCTCACATAATGAATGTTAGGAAAAAACAAGAGAATGGGTATTTTAAAATAATAGTACCAGCAGGTTTAGTCGATGAAGCATTAACTTTACTCAACTCTTTAAAAAATTCTGACATAAAAGTGGAGGTTATAAGTATTGAACCGCATAACGGGATTATTTAAATACATTCCAATACCTAGAGAATATAGTCCTGATATATACTCTGTTGACTATGAAAAATTAAAAAAGCTTGGTTTCAATACTATTCTTATGGATTATGATTTTACAATTACTGTTTGGAGAGACGACAACATTCCCGACAAAACCGTGAATCTTTTAAACAAATTAATAAACGATGGTTTTAAAGTTGCAATAGTTACCAATGCCAAAAGGGAAAAGGTAAAAAGAATTGAAAAACTGACTAACGGAAGGGTAAAAGTACATACAAGTATGAAAAAACCTAATCCTAAAAAATTAAAATCTGTTTTAGAAGAGCTTGATTCCAAAGAATCAGAAACGGTTATTATAGGTGATCTTTTTATCACAGATATTAGCGCAGGAAATCGTCTGGGGTTGTATACGATTTTGATAAATCCATACACTTACGGCCTCGAAAATAAGTTTAAACAATTTATGGCTGGATTTACGAAATTTGCTTACAACGTGTTTTTTTATACGATAGGTTGGTTTTTTAGAGCTATTGATTTAGTAGGTCCAAATGAATTTGAAAAAAGTGTATTTGATATTGATTACCAGCACCTAAAAGAGAAGGGGTATAAAATTTTAGTTTTTGACTTTGATAATACCCTCAACGAATGGCATAGTGATTATTTACAACCAGAAGTCATTGACCTCTTTTTAAAATTAAAAGATCTCGGATTCTATATATTAATAGCAAGTAATAGTTCAAAAAAGAGTTTTAAGAATTTAGATATACAATTAAGTGAGTTAGGGGTAGATTTATTGACTTCTGCAATGAAGCCATTAAGGTTTAAAATCAGAAAAAAAATAAAATTTCATGGTTACAAACCTGGGGAGGGCGTAGTGATTGGGGATCAACTTTTCACGGATGTTGCTTTGGGAAATGCCTTAGGATTTTACACAATAAAAGTTAACCCTCTGTCTAAAAAAGAAGGATTATGGACTCGAATTATGAGATTTTTTGAAAGAATAGCGTTGAAATGGATAAGAAAAAAACCGACCTTGATAAAGAACGAATAGTTTTTGAAAGTATCAAAAAGATGAAATCAGTTTTAATCTTGACTCTATCAATTTTTTCAGATAAATTGAAATAACCATTTTGATGAGATCAAATAATATAAAAGGTAATACACCTACCTTAAAAGATAGAAGAAGGCTTTCCGTATATATTCCTAACCAAATCCAACCTATAGAGTAAATTACACATAATCCTAATAAACCAGAGGAATAATCTGAAAAACCTTTTTTGAATTTAAGAAAACTAATACAAATAGCAGCTAAGGGGAAAGAAACTAAAAAACCACCAGAAGGTCCTAAAATGTGAACAATCCCTCCTGAGAAGCCTGCAAATACCGGTAAGCCTATTACACCCAATAATAAGTAGATCATTTGAATAGCAAAAGCCTTTCTTGGAGAGAAAAAGTATCCCGTCAAAAACACAAAAAGTAGTTGAAGGGTAAAAGGTATAGGACCCAGTGGAATAATAATCTGTGAGCCTATACACATTAGAGAAACAAATATGGCTATTAAAGAAAGTTCTTTAGCTCTTATCGTTATTCCAATTCTCCTTTCATTAAATTTTTTCAATAGTTTTATAGATTATATCAAAAAATATAAATATTGAGAAAAATGAAGGATTTTCAAAATAATCAGCTTTAAATGACTTTAATCATCCTTAAACGCCTATAATTGAACTTGTTGATTTTGAAATTTTGGTATATAATTAATGTAACCGATTACATCAATACAGCTTATTCTTGAAAATAATTTAAAAAATTTAGACTTAAAGCTCTTTATTTAAAGGTATTAAATAAATCAAATCTATTCTATTTTTTTGTAAACGATTACAAATATTATCTTGAGAGGTAATTGTTATGGCTTTAAAAATAAAAGATATTGCTAAAATGGCAAATGTATCTGTAGCGACAGTTTCGCGTGTGTTGAATGATTCCGATAAAGTAAGCCTTGAAACAAAAAACAAGATTATGAAAATAATACAGAAATATGATTATAAACCGGATAGGATAGCAACTTCTTTAAGAAGAAAAAAAACGGGGATTTACGCTGTTATTTTCTCTGTGAAAGGTGGAAAGGTTTTAGAAGATACTTACTCCACAAAATTTTTAAAAGGAGTTTTAAATTACTTTTCTATACAAGGTCTTAAACTTATCGTAGATATCCATGAAAATGGCAATGTAGCTGAATATTACAGTAATATGATAAAAAGTAAGATTGTCGATGGTTTTATTCTATTAGATATTAGAAAAAATGATGAAAGGGTGAATCTTTTAAATAAAGAAAAATTTCCATATGTTGTTATAGGAAGAAATGATGAAAACAATTTTGTATACATTGACAGTGATAACGTAGCTGGATCTTATATGGCTATCAAACATTTAAAACAGATAAAATGTAAAAAGATTCTTTATATTAGTGGTAATATGGGAATTCCTGTCTCAGAGCAAAGATTAACAGGGGTCAAAAGTGCTCAGAAGGACTTGGGGGTTGAAGTAGACGTAGAATTTGGTGATTTTGATGAAGACAAAACAGTTGAAATATTAAAATCTATTCTAAAAAAAGGATTTGAATATGATGGTATATTTTGTGCCTCAGATATTATGGCTTATGCAACTATGAAATTTTTGAAGGGTTTGAATATAGAAGTACCGATTATTGGATACGATAATATCCCGCTTTCCGAATTTGTGGGTTTGAGTACCATCGACCAGAACATTATAAAAATTGGTTACAGTGCTGCACAGGCAGTGGATAACATGGCAAATGGGAAAGAAACGATTTCTATGGTTGTTCCTTCAAAATTAATTAAGAGACAAAGCACATTGAGTTTTATTCAGAAACACATTTAGTATCATAAAAAACACTTTAAAGGAGGTAGTATTGTATGAGAAAGTTAGCTTTATTTGTTTTAATGGTTTTGTTGGTAGGTTCATCTTTTTCTGCTGTTACTATTACCATCACCGGATGGCCTGGGAACCCTGCTGAAGAATCAGCTATAAACGAGATTGTTCAAAAATTCAACTCTTCTCATCAAGATATCCAAGTCAGATGGGATCCTATTGCCGGAGATTACAAACAAACGCTTATGACTAGGTTATCTGGTGGTCAAGGGCCTGATCTGTTCTATGTAGATGTGTATGTTTTCGAAGAGCTTGCAAGAGCCAATGTTTTACAACCTTTAGATCTTTACATACAAAGAGATAACTTTGATATTGACGACTTCTATCCCAACTTGGTGGATGCGTTCACATTTAACAATAGAATATATGGAGTAGCTAAAGATTTCTCAACTCTTGCGCTTTTCTACAACAAAGAGATTTTTGATGAATACGGAGTTCCTTATCCTACTAGTGATGATACGTGGTTTGATTTGTTGTACAAAGCAGCTTTATTGAAAGAAAGAGGGTACGATACACCTTTATCTTTGGCAGCAGATTTCAACAGGTTGATTCCATTAATTCATAGCTTTGGTGGAAGATTGGTGAAAGAAGATTTATCAACTGCCTTAACCGAAAAAGAAGCGGTGGCTGCCTTAAAGTTTTATACTGAACTAGCTACAAAATACGATTTGGCTTATCTACCATCCACTTTGGGTGCGGGGTGGCTTGGAGATGCTTTTGCTAAAGAGATGACTGCTATGGTAATGGAAGGCCCTTGGGCTTTGGGATATATAAGAGAATCTTTTCCAAACGTTGAAGAAAAGACAGGTATAGTTGAAATACCAAGTCTTGTTGAGGCATCCACTATGATATATACCGTTGCTTGGGGGATGAATAGACAATCCCTACACAAGGACGAAGCTTGGGAGGTTTTAAAATTCTTAGTAACTGAAGGACAAGAAATTTTCGTTGAAAAGGCTGGGGTTCTTGGTTCAAGGCAAAGTGTAGCTGCTAAAGATACAGATCCTATGAAGCAGGTGTTCTATGATTCAGTTGAATTTGGTTACCCATGGAGAGTTCCTACTCCTACCGGTATATTTGCAAAGGCAAACGATTATTTGAATTCGTTACTAAATGACCTTTTTGCAGGAAGAATTACTATCGAAGAAGCTGTTAATTCTATCGAAAAGAATTACAATTCTTGGGTAACTCAGTAAATCAGACTAGTTGTCTTCAAGGCTTTTATTCAAGTGAATTAAATGATGAGGGGTTACCCCTCATCATTTTTTAAGAAAAGAGGTGATTTTGTGAAACCTAAAACTAGAGAAGCAATATCTGGGTATGTGTTCGCTTCCCCTGTTATAATTATAGTTTTATTATTTGTTATATACCCAATTATTATGATATTTTATTATAGTTTTACCAATTTTAATCCTTTAGAAACACAAAAATTCAAGGCACCTCTTAACCCGCAAGAAGCTATTGAGCTTCACCTTGGTATGTTCCAGACAGATGTGAAATCAGTTGATGAAATAGAAGATTGGTTTGATGTACTATCTTTCGTTCAATATGATGTTGGCATAAATTTGACGGAGGAACAAAAAGAAGCGATACTTAAATATTTCGATACCCAAGAACTTTTGAAGGATTTTATCGAAGGTAAATTAGATACAACTATGACAAATTCAGAATTTATGACAACTTATATGAAAGAAGAAAAAGATCTATTTAAAAAATATAGGCCCCAAATTGTTGGATTAGAAAATTTTCGGAGAATGTTTAATGATGATTACGTTAGAATTTCCCTTTTCAATACCTTACTGTATACAATGATCGTTGTTCCAATACAAACTTTTTTAGCTGTTTTGTTAGCAGTTGCAGCGAATTCAAAAGTTAAGGGGGTTAAATTTTACAAAGTTGTATTTTTCCTACCAGCCATAACATCGTCTGCGGCAATCTCAATGATTTTTTGGTTGATTTATTCTAAACCTGGAATCTTAAATCGAATTCTTGTAACGCTTTTCGGTAATTTTGGATATCAACCAATAGATTGGCTTAATAATCCAAATACGGCGTTATTTTCAATAATGCTCATGAACATATGGTCTACGGCCGGATATTTTATGATTACCTTTTTAGCAGGGCTGCAGGATATTCCCAATTCATTATATGAAGCTGCAGATATAGATGGTGCGACTGGGGGACAGAAATTTTGGAGAATTACTTTACCTCTTTTAAGACCACAGATCTTGTTTGTTATAGTCATGGGAACTATTGGCTGTATGCAAGTGTTTGATCAGATTTATTTTTTAATCGAAAATATGAGAAATATCACGATCTCTTTTTATATATATAAAAATGCTTTTGAATATGGGAATATGGGGTATGCTTCCTCGCTAGCATTAATACTTTTTGCGATTATTATGTTCATTACGTTTTTACAGCGAAGATACATCCCTGAAGAATATTGAGGTGAAATCGATGACAGAGAAAAAATGGAAAATTGCAAGGATAATATCTTATATTGTTTTAATTGTTTACACTTTAATTTCCCTTTTTCCTTTTTTGTGGGCGGCACTCGTTTCATTTGTTCCTATGAATTATGTTGACGAAAACGGTATTACCAAAGGTACTGATGTAATGAGTTGGCCCCCAAAGATACGAATCTTTGAATGGCCACCTAAGGCTTTTGGCGCTCCTTTGACATTTGAAAACTACGCGAAGGTTTTTGAAGTAGTTCCATTGTATTCGAGATGGTTTTTAAATACAGTTTTATACGCAGGCCTTATCACCTTAGGGAACATTCTCATAGGTACCTTGGGTGGTTATGCTTTTGCGAGACTAAGATTTCCCTTAAAGGAAGTGTGGTTCGCTCTTTTTCTAGGAACCATGATGGTTCCAGCTCAAGTTACCATGATACCACAATATACTTTAATGGTAAATTGGGATTTAGTCAATACGTATTATGGAATGGTGTTCCCAAAATTGGCAAATATTTTTGGACTTTTTTTGATGAGGCAGTTCTTTATGAATTTTCCAAAAGAAATGGAAGAAGCTGCACGAATAGATGGCGCTGGGATAGGAGGAACTTTTTTCCGAATAGTGTTACCCAATGCTAGACCTGCTGTTGGGGCGTTAGCGATATACACCTTTTTAGGTGCTTGGAACGATTTTCAATGGCCTTTAATAATTACTTCTCAAAAAGAGATGTACACCTTAACCCTAGGGTTAAACTTCTTTAAGACGTCTTATTATACGTTCTGGCAGTATATGATGGCGGCAACTATCATAATGACGATTCCAATGATAATTATTTTTCTTTCATTTCAAAAACAGTTTGTTGAAACGGGTAGAGCTGCTGCGGTTAAAGGTTAAACGATAAAAAATTTGATGATGAAGGTACAGATTTTAGAAATACAAAGGAGGATTAATCTTTGATAAAAGCCTGCATTTTCGATTTAGATGGAGTGATAGTCGATACAGCAAAATATCATTATATGGCATGGAAGAAACTTGCGGACCAGTTGAATATACCTTTTAATAAAAAAGATAATGAAAGGTTAAAAGGTGTTAGTAGGATGAAAAGTTTAGAGATTATATTAGATTTAGGAAATTTGAACCTTAGACATGAAGAAAAAGAAGAGCTAGCACAAAAGAAAAATAATTGGTATGTTGAGTACATAAATAACATGGACAAAAATGAATTACTTCCTGGTGTAGAAGAATTTATAAAAAATCTGAAAAGAAAAGGTATTAAGATCGCAATCGCATCAGCTAGTAAAAATACAAAATTAATTTTAAAGCGATTAAATTTGGAAGAAGTCTTCGATGCGGTTATAGATGGAACAATGATAAGTAATGCAAAACCTAATCCCGAAATCTTTTTAAAAGCTTCTAATTATTTAAATTTAAAGCCCGAAGAATGTGTCGTTTTTGAAGACGCCGTTGCAGGGGTTCAAGCTGCAAAAAGGGCTGGAATGAAAGTTATTGGTGTGGGAGAAGAAGAAGTATTGAAAGGTGCGGATAAAGTAATTAAGAATTTTAAAAACATTAATTTTACTTTGATTGAATTTATTTAAAAATATATCTTTTGGGAGGGAGTAAATTTTGAGCCTTTGGGAAATTGTACAAGACGAATATAATCCAAAAGAAAACAAAAAATACGAGACTATTTTCACATTAGCAAATGGTTATCGTGGACTTAGAGGATTCAACGAATTTTCAAGTGAAGGATGGAAAGGTAACTTTATTGCTGGTATATATGACAAATCAGAAGCAGAAGTACAGGAGATAGTGAATAATCCGGACCCTTTAACAATAAAATTCTATATCAATGGAAAAGTAGTTAATTTAGATAATCACAAAATTAGAAGGTTCAAAAGGTTTCTTGATATGAGAAAAGCGGTTTTAAAAACAAACTTAGAAGTTGAATTGAGTTCTGGTGAAATATTAACGATCAATGCCGAAAGATTTGTTAGCAAAAATAATGTACACAAGTGGGCAGCTAAATATGAAATAATACCGAAGAATTTTTCAGGTAAACTTATTATTGAAAACACAATAGATGGATCAATTACAAATTCTGTACACGATCCTTATAAAGAAGTGAAACATTATAATGTTCTAAAAATGAAAGATTTGAAGCCGGGTATATTTTTAAAATCTTCGACAAAAGATAAAGCAATTGATGTAATCGAAGCAACAACGTTGCGTTGCTACAAAAATCATAATAACCTTTTAAGAAATCGCTCTTTTAAAATTTTAGGTAGTAAAGTAAAAGAACTTTACGAGATTTTTCTTGAAAAAAATGAAACTTATACTATATATAAATATGGAGTAACTTATACAACGAGAGATAATATAACTGATATTGAAAAAGTTTCAGAAGAAGCTTTAGTAGAATTTGCCTTTGAAGGTTATGAAAAAGAATTAAAAAAACACTGTGAAGAATGGGAAAAGATTTGGGAAGATATTGATATAGAAATAAAAGGTGATGAAAAAGCTCAAATAGGCATTAGATTCAACGTTTTTCAATTAACTTCATGTGCCAATAAAAGCGATCCTAATGTTAGTATAGCCGCTAAAGGATTACACGGGGAAGGATATAAAGGGCACATATTCTGGGATACCGAAATATTTATGGTTCCGTTTTTCACATACACTCAACCGGGAACGGCAAAGTCGCTTCTACTATACAGATATAACACATTAAACGGAGCGAGGGAAAATGCCATTTTGAATGGATACAATGGTGCTCAATTCCCATGGGAGTCAACAGATAATGGTTCAGAAACCACCCCAAAGTGGGGAAAAGATTATTTGGGTAATCCAGTGAGAATATGGACGGGTGATGAAGAAATACACATTACAGCAGATATTCCTTTTGCGTATTGGGAATATTTTCGAGCTACTAACGATGAGAATTTCATGTTTGATCATGGAGCTGAAATATTTTTTGAAACCGCAAAATTTTGGGAATCTAGATTAGAATATAATGAACAAAAAGATAGATATGAAATAAATAATGTTATTGGTCCTGATGAGTTTCATGAACATGTAAATAACAATGCCTATACGAATTATCTAGCTAGGTGGAATTTGAAAAAAGCTTATGAGATTTCTAACTTACTTAAACAAAGAGATTTCACAAAATATGATAGACTGTGTAATAATTTGGGTTTATCAGAAAAAGATTTCAACAACTGGAAAGAAATTTCGGAAAAGATATTTATTCCAAAGTTTGATGATACAGAACTTATAGAACAATTTGAGGGCTATTTTAAACTGAAGGATTATATTATCACTGAATGGGACAAAAACAAGATGCCGATTTGGCCTAAAGGTGTAGAGATCAATAAATTGGATAAAACTCAACTAGTGAAACAAGCAGATGTGGTGATGCTTTTATTGTTGTTAGACGATGAATTTGATAGCAATACGAAAAAATTGAATTATGACTATTATGAGAAAAGGACTATGCATAAATCTTCTTTGAGTCCATCTATGTATTCAATAATGGGGTTGAAAGTGGGAGATCATCACAATGCCTATG
This sequence comes from Petrotoga mexicana DSM 14811, assembly GCF_002895565.1. Lineage (GTDB taxonomy): Bacteria > Thermotogota > Thermotogae > Petrotogales > Petrotogaceae > Petrotoga > Petrotoga mexicana. The sequence goes on along the minus strand of NZ_AZRN01000006.1, from coordinate 3,285 downwards.
AATATTTTATGAAAACAGTAATGACTGATTTGGAAGATAATCAAGGGAACACAGAGTTTGGATTACACGCTGCATCTACGGGAGGTTCATGGCAAAGCATTGTCTATGGTTTTGGGGGATTGAGTATAGATGAGAATGGAGTTTTGAATCTCAACCCTTGGATACCAGAAAAATGGGAGAAGTTATCTTTCAAAATCTACTGGAAGGGAGCAAAGATAACGATCAGTATTTTCCAAGATAAAGTAATCTTAGAATCAACACAAGATCTAACAGTAAAGGTTTTTTCTCAAGATTGCCATTTAATCAGTCACAAATCGTTTGTTTTTGATACTTCAAATACAATTTAAAAAGCGGGCCATAGGGCCCGCTTTGATTAAGCTCCGTACTTTTCTAGTTTTAAAGCATTTGCTAAAGCTAACGGCATAATATCCAAGGCTGATATCGTTCCAAGGGTTCCCTTTGCGCATTCATATTCATCAAAAGATACAGACAATCCTTTTCTTACATATTTTGAATAAATCAAAACAGGAACAGGATGCCAACTATGTGCTTTGAGTAAAGCAGGAGTAGAATGGTCTCCGGTGATGATTAAAACATCTGGATTGAGGTTTAAAATTTCCTTCACAGCTTTATCGGTATTTTCAATTACTTTCACTTTTTCCTCAAAATTTCCATCTTCACCGTAGGAATCAGTTTTTTTCACATGAAAGTAGAAGAAATCATATTCATTCCATACTTTTTTCAATGTTTCGACCTCATCTTCTGTTGTTTGTCCTGCTTCTAACACTTCCATTCCTACTAATTTTGCAAGTCCTTTATACATAGGGTATGTGGCAATAGCAGCGGCCTTTAGTTTATAGTTCTCTTCAAAAGATGGCAGTAGAGGATGCTTGGAAAATCCTCGTAATAGTGCGAAGTTCATTTTTGGTTGATCTTTCAACACTTCCCCTATCTCTTTTATCAATTTGTTCGCTATATTAGCCATTTTTTCAGAATCAGGATTGGTTGCCTTAGCCCATTCCATTGGCAGCCCTTCTCTTTGTGGGTCAGCATCCGTTACTTCATCGAATAAGCCCTCTCCTGTAAATTTAACCACAAATCTATGTTCTTTCCCTGGATAGAAAGTAATATCAACGTCTTCAATTTTTTTAATATTTTTGGAGAGAATTTCTACAATTTTCTTTGATTCTTCACTAGCTGGTCTTCCCGCTCTTCTATCAACTATTATCCCATCTTTTATTGTTGCAAAATTGCCTCTTGCAACAACGTCCTTTTTATCCACTTTTATTCCTAATCCAAGCGCTTCCAATATACCTCTTCCTATGTCATACTTTAAGGAATCATAGCCAAACAGAGAAAGATGCCCGGGACCGCTACCAGGAGTGACTCCTTGTAGAACAGGTACACTTTGCCCTAAATCACTTTCTTTGGCTAGAGCATCCATGTTGGGTTTGTATGCAGCTTGAAGAGGAGTTTTACCATCTTTTGGCAGATCTCCCAACCCATCCATGACGAGTAATACTATTTTTGAATCTGTCTTAACTACTAAGTCTTTTATAACTTGTTGTCGATCTACACTGTTCACTAAATTACACCTCCGATATTAATTTTTTTAATTGAATCCTTTAACGTAATAAAAACCCTATTTCTGCTATCATGTTGTTTAAAGCCTTTTCTACTGAAATTCTTCCTGTTAAGGCATCATACACATTATTTTGTATAGCAAAAGAAATTTCTGTGTATATGGGCGATTTTGGCTTTAAAACTAAATTCTCTAAAGATGATCTAAAATTCAATAAATTGGGATCAACTTCAGAGATAGTTGGTTCGTTAAATACTTCTAAATTAGTTGGTAAAAAGTTTAATTGTATTAATCTTTGTGCTTGACTTTCATTGGAAGTCAAGTACTTTATAAATTGTTTTGCAGCTTTTTTCTCTTCATCAGAAGCGTTTGGATTTATCGCTAAGGCTTTTCCTTCAAGAACAGATACATGTTGATTTGTAAATTCAGTTTTTGGAATAGGTGCGACCCCAACCTTTCCACTAACAGCCGAACCTTCGCTATTTATTAAATGCCAAGCATAGCTCAAGTTTCTCATGAAAACGGCATCGCCACTTTGAAATATATTTCTGCATTCTTCTTCTCTGTAAGTTGTTACACCTTTTGGACTAATTTCTTCCGATATTATTTTATTTAAGATTTTTAGGCTTTCTAAAGCCTTTTCTTTATTTTCTGGTTGTTCTAGAACAAAGTTATCTCCTTCGAATATCTTACCTCCATGAGAATAAAAAATTTCAAGGAAAAAAGTTGTTAACTCTTCGTATCTAGCACCTGGCCAAACAAATCCTTCTATTCCTTCTTTTTGGGAAATATCCTTTGCAATTGTAATCAATTCATTCCAGGTTTTCGGTACTTCATATCCATATTTTTCCAATAAATCCTTTCGATAATATAAAACACCAGTTTCGACATAATAAGGAATAGCCTTTAATTCACCATTAATTGTTACCATTTCTAAGATTTGTGGAATAAAATTGTTTACATCAAAATATTCAGTGTCTTGATTTAAGCTTACAAGAAAAGGAGAAAATTCATTTATCCACTCCATATCAAGAGATAAGATCGTAGGTTCTTTCGCGTTGGTAACTACAAATGTCCCGTAAAATTTGTAAGTTGAACCTGGATAACTTGGAATCAAATATATTTCAACATCAATACCTGGATTTTGTTTTTCAAAATTCTCTATTTGGGAGTTTAGTAATTGAATTTGATCTTCTATTGATTCAACAGCGATATTTATTTGAACAGCAAACAAGTTGATAAATAAAGATGTGACAATGAAAACAAACAATTTTTTTTTCATTTTACACACCCCCTCGTATTTTTCATTCTTACTAAATTATATCATAAAAATAGCACTTGTTTTTTTAGTGAAATTAATTTGTCAATGATAAAAGGCAGACTACTTAGTCTGCCTTTTATCAAAATAAATCTTTTTATATCTTAAAACTTTCAACTAATCCTTTTAACTCTGTGGCTAACTCACTCAACTCTTTCGCTTCTTCGTTTATCCCTACCCCTTGTTTTACTTGTTCGTCTATTACACTTCTTGACCTTTCTAGTTGTTCACTTATCTCTGTTACCGCTTTCGCTACCCTGTCCATTGCTGTGCTCATCTCTTGCGCACTTGCACTTTGTTCTTGAGCACTTGCTGTCATGTTTTCTATCCCTTGGTCCATCCTTTCTATCCTTTCTTTTATCCTGTTGAAACTTTGTTGTACATT
>NZ_AZRN01000005.1 GCF_002895565.1 Petrotoga mexicana DSM 14811 | reverse complement strand
CCCGAAACACCCATACACACAAATGCTGAAAGAATCGATACCTGAACCAGATCCGAAAAAGAAATGGACAGAACGGATAAGTATAAAAGAGTTGGAAACAGAAGAGTACATGAGAAAAGGATGTAAGTTTGCAGGTAGATGCCCGTTTGTTATGGAAAAGTGTAAAGATAATATGCCACCAGAAATACAAACAGAAAATCGTATGGTTCGTTGTTGGTTGTATGAGAATAAGGAAGATAAATAAAAAGGAGTTTTTAAAATGTTAAGGGCGCAAGAGAATAAAAAAAGAGCACTTATAAGTTTAAGTGGGATATGGGAAATAAAAAAGGATAAAAGCACAGAGGAGGAAGATATTAGACCAATTGCTGTTCCGGGAAGTTGGAACGAACAATATCAAGATTTCCTATATGAAGAGGGGAAAATGAGATACAAAAAAACTTTTCACCTTTCAAAAGATTTTGAAGAGAAAGCTATAAGGCTTTATTTTGAGGCGGTTAATACAAGAAGTGAAATTTATCTAAATGGTGAAAAGGTAGGAGAAAATGAAGTTGGATACCTACCATTTGAAATAGATATAACTGATAAGGTTAAGTTTGAAGAAGAAAATATCTTAGAAGTACTTGTGGAAAATGAACTCAGAACAGACTCTTTTCCTGCGGGAAATACACCTCAAGAAGATTTGCTGGTTGGTACTGCCGATAGAAGGCCCAGTACGAACTTTGATTTCTTAAACTATGGAGGAATAATCAGACCTGTAACGATAGAGATAACCAACAAAGAAAAGATAACAGATATCATGGTTGACACTTCTCTTTCTTCTCCAAAAGAAAAAAGAGGGATAATTAATTTTGAAATACTAACAAATGCAAACAATAATGGAACTATTGAAGTAGTAATAGCTGGAGAAAAGCATCAAAAAGACATAGAAAATGGTAAAGCGGATGTAAAAGTAGAATTGGAAAATGCGAAGTTTTGGAATTTGGAAAATCCTTATTTATACGACGTTGAAATCAATCTTAAAAGAAAAGATCAGACATTAGACAGTTATAAAATGAAAATTGGAATAAGAAAGATAAGGTGGGACAGTAAAAATTTATACTTAAACGACGAACCATTAAAATTAAAAGGATTTGGTAAACACGAAGAATTTCCTGTTTTAGGTCAAGGAACATTTTATCCCCTGATAGTTAAAGATTATAACCTATTAAAATGGATAGGAGCTAACTCATTTAGGACTTCTCATTACCCTTATACAGAAGATTGGCTTGATTTAGCCGATCAACTAGGGATATTGGTAATAGATGAAGCACCGCATGTAGGAATAACAAGGTATCATTACAACGATGAAACCACAAAATTATGTGTAAAAAACATAAAAAGAATGATAGATAGGGATAAAAATCATCCAAGTGTGATAATGTGGAGTGTAGCTAACGAACCAGAATCTACCCATCCAAAATCAGAAGAATTTTTTAAACAATTGTATGAAACAGCAAAAAAATCAGACAAAACGAGACCAGTAACCTTTGTTAGTTGTATGGATATGCCAGGAAGGGAAGATGTATCTTTAAAATATTTTGACATAATTTGTATAAACAGGTATTTTGGTTGGTATGTTTTCCAAGGTAGACTTGACGAAGCAATAAGTGCATTAAATGAAAATTTAGAATATGTATATAAGAAGTACAACAAACCTATACTCTTAACAGAGTTTGGAGCTGATGCTATACCAGGTTATCATTATGATCCACCTATCATGTTTTCGGAAGAATACCAAAAAGAATTAATAAAAAGGTACATAGAAGTAATTGAATCAAAGGATTACACCTTAGGAGAGCATATATGGGCCTTTGCAGATTTTAAAACTCAAGAGGAAGTAAAAAGACCCATTCTTAACCACAAAGGTGTTTTTACAAGAGATAGACAGCCAAAAATAGTTGCACATTATTTAAGAGATATTTGGAAATAAGAATGGAATATAGTAATAAAAAAAATACGATTTTCATCATTAAATTAAAAGGAGAGAAAATAATGACTAAAAAGTATGAACCAATAAGTGCAAAAGTGCCTCATTTTCTACATGGAGCAGATTATAACCCTGATCAATGGTTAAAATATCCAGAAGTCTTAGAAGATGATATCAAGCTTATGAAGCTAGCTGGATGCAACGTTATGTCTGTAGGCATATTCGCCTGGAGTACTTTGGAACCTGAAGAAGGGAAGTTTAATTTCGGTTGGTTAGATAAAGTTATAGAAAAACTATACAAAAATGGAATATATACAATCTTAGCAACTCCAAGTGGTGCTAGGCCTGCCTGGATGTCGCAGAAATATCCAGAAGTTTTGAGGGTAGGACCAAATAGAGTGAGAAACCTTCACGGTAAGCGTCATAATCATTGTTATACATCTCCAATCTACAGAGAAAAAGTCAACATAATAAACACAAAGCTAGCAGAAAGGTATTCGAATCATCCGGGAGTAATAGCTTGGCATGTATCCAACGAATACGGTGGGGAATGTCACTGCGATCTCTGCCAAGAATCCTTTAGGAATTGGTTAAAAGAGAAATACAAAACCTTAGAAAATCTGAATGATGCCTGGTGGACGGCTTTTTGGAGTCATACCTACACCGATTGGTCACAGATAGAATCTCCCGCGCCTCATGGAGAAGACTTACTTCATGGATTAAATTTAGACTGGAAAAGATTTGTAACTCACCAAACCGTTGATTTCTTCAAACATGAGATAGAACCTCTCAAAAATATAAATCCAAGTTTACCTGTGACAACCAACTTTATGGGAATATATGAGGGATTGGATTACTGGAAATTTGTTGATTATGTGGATGTAATTTCCTGGGACAATTACCCGAGGTGGCATAGTAATGATGATTATGATTTAGCCTGTGGAGTAAGTATGGTTCATGATTTGAATAGATCATTAAAAGACGGAAAACCTTTCATGCTTATGGAGAGCACTCCTAGTACAACTAATTGGCAGGAAGTAAGTAAATTGAAAAGGCCAGGAATGCATCTATTATCTTCTATTCAAGCGGTAGCTCATGGTTCAGATACCGTTCAATATTTTCAGTGGAGAAAAAGCAGAGGGAGCAGTGAAAAATTTCATGGAGCTGTTGTTGATCATTGTGGGCATGAAAATACCAGAGTTTTTAACGATGTCAAAATCGTTGGTGAAACACTAAAAAGATTAGATGAAGTAATAGGAACAACAGTAGATCCAGAAGTTGCTATTATTTTTGATTGGGAAAATAGGTGGGCGATGAAAGATGCCCAGGGCCCAAGAAACATAGGCATACATTACGAAGAAGCCATTAAAGAAAATTATAAACCTTTCTGGAAGAATGGTGTACCTGTTGACGTTATAAATATGGACTGTGACTTTTCAAAATACAAGTTATTGATAGCCCCAATGCTTTATATGGTTAAACAAGGGATAGGTGAAAAAATTAAAGAATTTGTGAAAAACGGTGGGACTTTTGTTGCTACATACTGGTCAGGAATAGTCAACGAGACAGATTTGTGTTTCTTAGGCGGATTTCCAGGTCCGTTGAGAGAGGTTCTTGGAATTTGGTCTGAGGAGATAGACGCACTTTACGATGGTGAGAGTAGACTCGTTTCTTTTGATAATGAAAATGAATTGGGTTTGAAAGGTGAGTATGAAGCAAAAGAGCTATGTGATTTGATCCATTTAGAAGGAGCAAGATCTTTGGCAACCTACAAAGATGACTTTTACAAAGGGAGGCCTGCTTTAACGGTCAATGATTTTTCAAAAGGAAGAGCATATTACATAGCTTCAAGAAATGAAGAGCAGTTTAATGATATGTTTTATGGGAAACTGATTGAAGAACTGGGATTGCAAAAGGTTGTTGATACAGAATTACCATACGGTATTACAGCTCAAATGAGAACTGATGGAGAGAAAGATTATATTTTTGTGATGAACTTTACTCAAGAAGAAAAAACAGTCGAACTTGATGAAAAGGAATATATCGACCTTCTGGAAGGTGAAACTTCAGACAGAAAAATAACTGTTCCAGGTTATGGGGTTAAGATTTTGAAAAGAATGAAATCTTGATTCAGCCTGTGCTTACCCATTTCAGAAATAGGTGAAAGCAATGACCTCCTTACGAGATAATAAAGATATGGTATCAAATAAATTATATAGTGAGGAGGTAAAAGTATAATATTGAAGGTTTTAAAAGTTAGTTACAATGCATGTTTTAGGGTTTTTAAAGTGTCTAATAAACATATTATACGAGGAGGGAACAAAGATGAAAAAAGGCTTAATTTTAACTTTTGTAATGTTGGTAGGAGTACTTTCGCTATTTTCACAAACGTTAACCGTGTGGTCTTCTGAAAAACAAGTCGATTTCATAAAAAGGATCGGTCAGGAGTTTACCAGGGATACTGGAATAAATGTTGATGTCCAAATGGTTACTTTCGGTGATATAAGGTCAAAATTCCTAACCGCAGCACAGGCAGGAGAAGGTCCAGATATAATAGTTGGGGCTCAGGACTGGGTTGGAGAATTAGTAATGAATGATTTACTCGAACCTATTCCACAATCTGCTATCGAACTTGATAAGTTTGCTCCATCAGGAATTCAAGCCTTCACTTATGAAGGCAAGTTGTATGGATTGCCCTACGCCCTCGAAGCTAATGCATTATTCTATAACCGTGATTATGTAAGCGATGAAGAAGTTCCAACAAGTATAGACGAGCTAAAGGCATTAGCAAAAGAGTTTACCACGGATGAAACGGTTGGATTTGCCTTTGTTGCTAATGAATTGTATCATGCTTATGGTTTTCTTAGCGCATACGGTGCATATGTTTTTGGATACGATCCTAAAACTGGTTACGATATAACCGACATCGGATTGAACAATGAAGAGGCTATAAAGGCTGCATATCTTGTAAAGAGTTTCTTTGACGAAGGTATAGTACCACAAGGTATGAACTACAATATTATGGATTCGATGTTCCTGGATGGTTTGGCAGCTATGGTAATAAACGGTCCATGGGCTGTAAAAGCATATTTAGATGCAGGTATAGACTTTGGCGTAGTTCCACTAACAATCATAGAGGTTGAGCCAGGTAAAACGATGAAGCCTTTTGTTGGTGTACAAGGATTGATGATCAATTCTAGGTCAGAAAACAAGGCGTTCGCTATGGAATTCATTATTAATTACCTAGCAACAGCTGAAGGAATATATCAATTCTATATCGCTGACCCAAGATTGCCGTCAAGAGTTGATGTTTCTCAGATAATTGAGGAACAAGGTGGGCCAGTTCCTGCTGAGATAGTTGCTGCCTTCACTGAAAGCGCTGCAGGTGGAGAACCCATGCCCAATATACCTGCAATGCAAATGGTATGGACACCTATGGATGATGCTCTTAACAATATTATAAACGGGACACAAACACCAGAAGAAGCACTCAACGATGCCGTATCAAAGATAAAAGCAGCTTTGTAATTTTAAATTATTGATCTTTTAAGATTAAAAGGTATCAAATTTTTTAACCAAGAAAAAGGAGAGGTTATCCCCTCTCCCTTTTGTTCGTCCAGAATGCTCAATAGCTAAGCAGTGAAAGCCCGCTGTGGATCAGATAGCGAGGGGAAACCGCTAGTTGAAGGTACGGGAACAATGTGAAGGGTTTCAATTATCAATCTGTTGAGCCATGGTATACCGAGAGGTACGTACGGTGGTGTGGAAGGACGGTAGATAAATTAATTGTCTATCTTCTACCCAACTAAAATAATTTAATAGTTTATCTTAGCAACTAATAAATGCCTGTCACAAATAAAAAAATCTGGGTTAATAGATTTTTTGAAGTTTGTATAATGCGTAAATGTGATAAAATTAAAAGTATAAGAAAAAAATTATTGGGGGAAGCAAAAAGTTGAATTCTGCAAAAAAACGAAGTCAAAAAAATAACATGTTAATTATATTTGGTGTAACGTTGATGGTCGTCATGGGTGTATCGAGTATTTCTCCTGTTTTTCCTTTGATAAAGGAAGAATTCAATGTAACAGAGCAACAGGTAGGCTTGTTAATTACTTTTTTCAACTTGCCTGCCATATTTTTAACTCCATTATTTGGTGTTTTAGCTGATAGATATGGAAGAAAAAAATTTATGGTTCCTCTCCTATTTTTATTCGCTGTATCTGGGGTGTTAAGTGGTTTAACAACAAATTTTAACATTTTACTGTTATTACGTGCCATAAATGGAGCGGGAGCATCCGCCTTGGGCGCATTGAATGTAACCCTTATGGGTGATCTATTTAGAGAAAGAGAAAGATTAAAAGTTATAGGTTACAATGAAACCGTTGCAAATATTGGATTAGCTATCTATCCACTTATTGGTGGAGTGCTGGCTATTTTTGGTTGGCAGTTTCCTTTTTTTCTGTCCATTTTAGCTGTACCCGTAGGAATAGCTACCTTATTTCTTCTTGAAGATTCTCATCAAAATGATGGTGAGAACTTGAAAGATTATTTTATGGATCTGTTTAAAGTTTTAAAAGATTTGAGAATTATTTTTATATATATTGCTGGGTTTTCTACCTTCTTTTTGTTCAGTGGTGCATATTCTTCGTATCTACCTTTTTTATCAGAATATAAGTTTGGTTTTCTCCCTTGGATAACAGGTTTATTAATGTTTTTTATGTCTTTTACTGCTGCATTTGCTGCTTCACAGTTGGTGAAGTTAAGCGATAGATACACAGTAAAATGGTTGTTAGCATTTTCTTATGTATTTTATGCGATCTCACTTTTTTTATTGATGGTTGTTAGAAATTTTGTAGGTTTGATGGTAGCTGTTATTATTTTTGGCATGGGGCATGGCATAAATATACCTAGTATGCACACTCTGACTACTGAAATAACTTCAAGAAAAAATAGAGGAGCGGTGATTTCCTTAAGAGAGGTTTTCTTTAAGTTATCTGGAACTGTGGCTCCATTGATGATGGGATTTCTTTATACATTAAACGGGATTGATGCTGTTTATCTTTTTTCGGCTATTTATTCTTTGGGTATTTTCGTTCTTTTATTTTTTTCTTTCAAAAAAATATTTTGAGTGTTCTACGATAAGTTTTTGATTTTAAAAGGCTCATTATTTAAATGTGAAAAGGGGGTAATCAAATGCCTATAACTTTTGATCAAGAAACGAAGAGATGGTTTTTGGAAACAGAAAATATGGGTTACGTTTTTGGATTAGATGATCAAGGGAAAATTAAAAATTTGTACTGGGGATCAAAGTTACCAAGGTTTCAAGACTACCCAGAAGTTAAAGATTTGATTGTAATGGACAGATACACGTGGAATGATGAATTTTCAGTGAGAGGAGAAAAGAACAATGTCGAGCATTGTTTGAAAGTTGAATATTACGATGGTGTCAGGGATGTTGTGTTGAATTACAAAAGTTTTGAAGTGAGTGGGAATGATCTAGTAATCAAGCTAAGCGATGATCATTATAATTTGGATGTAAATCTTTTCTATAAGGTCATAGAAAAGTACGATATCATAGAAAGATGGATTGAGATTGAAAACAATTCTAATGAAGAAATAAAGATAGAAGATATGAAATCTGCCTCGCTTTATGTTGAAAATGATGAAAAAGCAAAATTAAATTATCTTGCAGGTATGTGGGGGAGTGAGTTTCATTTAAGAAAAGAAGGCATAAACGAGGGAAACAAAGTTTTGGAGAGTAGGGTTGGGAAAACAAGCGCCTATCTGAATCCTTTTTTTGCGATCGATTACTCTGCTGATGAAGATCACGGAAAGGTATACTTTGGTGAATTAGCCTGGAGTGGTAATTGGAAAATAGTAGTACAAAAACGTATATACGAAAGAATAGCGATAATTGGAGGTATAAATGACTGGGATTTTAGTTATATACTAGAACCCTCAGAAAAAATTACTACTCCTAAATTTGTGTTTGGCTTTTCAGACGAGGGTTTTACAAAGGCGAGCCAGAATATACATCATTACCAGCTCGACTACGTATTGCCAGAAGATAAAGCACACAAATTAAGAAAGGTTTTGTACAATTCTTGGGAAGCCACGACGTTTAATGTGAACGAAGAAAATCAAAAAATATTGGCTGAAAAAGCTGCAAAGATTGGTGTGGAACTTTTTGTTATAGACGATGGATGGTTTGGAGAAAGAAATGACGACCATGCTGGGTTAGGAGATTGGTATGTGAACAAAGAAAAATTTCCAAATGGTTTGCAACCTTTGATAAGCTATGTTAAGTCCTTAGGGATGGATTTTGGCATATGGGTAGAACCAGAGATGGTTAACCCTGACAGTGAATTGTATAGAAAACACCCTGACTGGGTGATTAGTTTTCCAAATAGGCCAAAATCACTTCAACGAAATCAATTGATGCTTAATTTAGCAAGAGAAGATGTAAAAAATTTCATCATTGATTTCATGGATAATCTTTTAACACGGAACGATATAGATTTCGTCAAATGGGATATGAACAGGCATGTTTTTGAGTCAGGATGGATGCAAGTGGAACCACGAAAACAAAGAGAAATATGGGTTAAATACGTGTGGAACTTATACGATATTTGGAAATATTTAAGAGAAAAACATCCACACGTTACTTTTGAAAACTGTTCTAGCGGTGGGGGAAGAGTGGATATAGGCTTAATGCAATTTGCGGATCAAGTATGGACAAGCGACAACACGGACCCATATGATAGATTAGAGATCCAAGAGGGTTTTTCCTACGCATACGCACCAAAAATAATGATGGCGTGGGTAACTGACTGGGGAGGAAAAGAGACTTATCCTTTAGCGTACAGATTTCATTCATCGATGATGGGATCTTTGGGAATCGGTGCGGATTTAAATAAATTCTCTGAAAAAGATTTCGATTTAGCAAGGTATCAGGTTCAGTTGTATAAAGAGATAAGAGAGATAGTACAAGAAGGCTATCAATTCAGACTTTCTTCCGTTACAAAGGATAGGTATTTTGCGGTGGAATATTTGAGTAAAAACAGAGATGAAGGTGTTTTGATATATTTAAGGAATCCAAGAAGGTTTGGCTTGTTCGATAGGGTGGATGTCAAGCTAAAAGATTTGGAAAACGATACTGTATACACTGTTTATGAAGGGCTTCAAGGAGAAGAAAAAGAGCTAATTAAATTATCTGGAAAGGCATTGAAAGAAAGGGGAATTATAATAGAGGATTCCTCTAAAGATTTTTTCGAAACGGGAAAAGTAACTCATTTTTATAGCAGAATACTGAGGTTTAGAAAGAGTGATTAATAATTCGTCAAAATATTAAAATAAAGCTAAAAAAAGATGGGGCATCTATTAAATTACCCCATCTTTTTATTTAAGAAATTTCATTTATGGTGGCGGCGAAGAGATTCGAACTCTTGACACTACGGGTATGAACCGTATGCTCTAGCCAACTGAGCTACGCCGCCATATAAAAATGGTAGCGGGGGTAGGATTTGAACCTACGACCTTCGGGTTATGAGCCCGACGAGCTACCAGACTGCTCCACCCCGCACCAAGTAATGTAGTATAATTAATTTAAAAGGGTGCCGAGAGTCGGACTCGAACCGACACGGGTATTCCTACCCAGCGGATTTTAAGTCCGCAGCGTCTACCAATTCCGCCATCTCGGCATTTATTCCAAAGATAAGTCTATCATAAAAAGGAAAGTTTGTCAATACCTCATCGACCATTTTATTTGTATATTCTATTTTTTATAAATTTTAAAAAATTATATTATAATTAGATGAGCATTAAAAAACCAAAGGAGTGATTTTCCGATGACAATTAAAGGATTTAGAAAATTGTTTGTATTCATATTTTGTCTGTCGATTTCTTTAACGATTTTTTCTTCTTTTGTTTATACACCACCTAAAGATCTTTATCAGGTAGAAACAGAGAATTACAGGTTTGTTTTTGAGAAAGATCTTTATTATTTTTACGAAGAACTCGCCGATACCGCTGAAGAGTTATATACAAAGTACACTTATTTTTACGGTTCAAATCCTGGCAAAATCACGGTTTATATTTTAGACGATGTTGATTTTACAAACTCTTTTGCTTCCACAGGCACAAATGTGATAAGGCTTTACGTTAATCCTCCAGAAGATTTTTTGGCACTAGGGGGAAACGTAGAAGATTGGGGTAAATTTGTTTTTTCTCATGAGTTGAATCATATTTTTTATGGGAATGATGTTAGAGATCCTTTTATATATTGGATTCCTAGTAAATTGATAAAAAATACGCTTAACATGTATCATCAGCCAAGCTATTTGCATGAAGGTCTCTCTATTTACATGGAAAGTAAAGAGTTTGGAGGAAGATTTGAAGATGATCTTTTCAATATGTATCTAAGATCTGAGATACTGAGTAACAACTTCCCGAGATATTATTTAGGTTCGGGTTCTTTAGTCGATATATGGAGCCCTGCTGGTTTTAACTATATGTATGGAGCAATTCTGGTGAAAGAAATAGTTAATAATTATGGAGAGGGCGCATTGAGACAGATAATAAGGGTCTTAAATACCAACGTTTTTAGCAATTTAGATGAAGCGTTTTATTGGGTAACAAGGGATAGTTGGACCAGATTTTTGATAGATATTAAGCAAGAATATCTTAATGAATACGATCGATTAAATGAAAAAGGTTACAAATTATCTTATTTAAAAATTGATGACACTTATCAAGATACGGGGAATCTTAGAACTGATGGTGTTTCTCTTTATGGATATTTGGTTATGCCCGATCAACCAAAGGGTATATACAGAAATGACGAGTTAGTCAAAAAGGGAGTAAGTTCATTCGATGTAAATTCAAGAGGAGATCTTTTGTACTTAGTGACTACCTACAACATGGGATATTACACAAATAAGTTGTATTATGATTGTAATTGCCCCAACGGTGAAAGGCTAATAGATGAAAGGGTTAAAGCTTTTGGTTTTGTGGGAAACGATAAGATAGCTTATTCAAAACTAGATAAAGGCTTGACCGCTTTGTATTTGTACGATTTAAAGGCTAACGAAGCAAAAAAGTTAATAGATTTTGGTAAGTATGTTTTTAACGATATTGTAGGAAAAGAAGATGTAATATATTTTTCCGCTAATTACAATAACCAAACGGATATCTATTCATATGATTTATCATCAGAAAATATTTATCAAATTACCGATGATGAAGTTAAAGAACTCGGGTTATTTATTGATAATGATTTTATATATTATTCTGCTAATTACGAAGATGGGATTTACAATATTTATAGATTAAACACAAGCAACAAAACAGTTGAACGTTTGACAAATTACTTAAGTGGTGGTTTTGAACCAGTAGTTTTAAACGATAAATTGTACCATTTAGTTTACGATCATGAGGGATACCATTTGAGTTATTTAGATTTAGAAAATGCAGTTAAAGAAAGTTTTGTTTTACAAGGCGAATTTACACAAGTTGAGTTTGAGAGTTATGAAATATATTATCCTGAAGATGTTGAAGTAAAAGAATATACATTTGAAAACCCTTATATAGTGCCATTTCCAATTTTAGCCGTTGATACAGAAGAAAATATTTTATACGGAGCGGGTACATTTTTTATCAGCGAGGCTATGAACTACATGGGGTTTGTAGATGCGTACTCAGATGGTAACGAAATTTACGGGGATTTATCTTTGGCCTTTGATTATTATACGACTAACAGTGTTACTCTGAGTTTGGACGAAGAAGATGTTTCGACAAGTTTCTATATTTCTAATAATTATCTTTGGTATTTAGGAAATACGATAAACACATTTGTGGGAGGTGGAGGTTCCTTTAAAAACACAACTTTTGAAAAGTATGCCTTAGATTCTGTTTTCCAAATAGGTCCCTACTCTGTTAACAATTACGATATTTATGAAGTGGGGTTAGGAATCACGTATGATTCAAGTTCTGGTATAAACGCAAATTTAGATAAACCTTTTGTTCTGCTTGATACGAAGATAAATCCTTACATTGGGTATGAGAATGAATCTATATACGCCGGAAGTAAGGTAGAAAAGACATTATGGAGACCATATATCTCTTTTGAATCTGGGAAGTATAGATTCGATGGAATAAAGGCAGGAGGAGATATCAAGTATGATTTTGGACAAGAAAAATTTGATTATCTTGCTTACATTCAATTTGATCTGAGTATCTTTTATTGGTTGAATGTACCATTGCAGATAAACAGCGATATGTTCAAACCAAAATAAATAAGTTAATTATTTTTTCCTTTTCCAAAATTTTTTTAGTATTTCTCTGTTTACAATGAACATAACAGCTGTAAACAACCAGGTAAAACCCAAAGACATAGACATCGTCAAACTAAATTCTTTTAAAAGTTCTCCTCTAGAAAATTGAAAACTCAAGAAAGAAAGCGTTGTCGTAGAAAGTGAAAAGGTTATAGATTTTAAGATATTCCAAAAGTTTGTTTTGTTATTACTGAACGTATGGTATATATGGAGAAATCCATCTATACCTATACCAAAGATTAAGGGAAAAGTTAGAACGGTTACGAAAGTAGCCCTTATACCTATTAAATACGACACTCCAAAAGTAGCTAATACAGAAATTATAAGGCTAAACATAGCTTCTGATGGTTGAACAACATTTTTTCTAACAATAGCAGTTATACCCCATATGGAGATGAAAGATAGGAATAATGGTATATAAAATCTTTGTCTAATCATCTCCATTATTTTATATGTTGCTTTTGGTAAGCCTAGAATGTTTTCTCCCTTTTCCCCCAAGGCATCAAAGAAAATTTTTATTCCGTTGTTACTCCAAAGGCTGAATTTGGGAGTGACCTCTAAAAGAAGATATTTTTGGCCATCCTTCTCTATTAAAAAATTACCCCTGAGATCCTCAGGGAAAATATCCATTATATTCAAAGTAAAATGGTAAAGGTCTGAAGAGCGTGCTGCTGCATCTATCAGTTTTAGACTGTCAGAATATAAATTATATTTTTTTAAAATGGATATTATTATTGGATTATTAATAACTTGAGATAAACCTTCAAGTTGCGTTTTTATCTTAGAAAATTCTCCAAGATTTTCTTGAATTATGTCTGGCAAACTGTTGACAGATTCCACAACCCCCGTATCTAATAATTCTTTTTTGACTGTTTCAATATCTTCGTCAACTCTCATTAGATATTGCAATGTATCAAAAGAAATATTTCCAAAGTGTTTTAAAATTTGTTCTCCAACCTTCACAGATTCTGAATTGGAAGAGATTAACCCTGGAGGCGTATACGAAAAATTAGTGTAATTAATTAAACCCACAACGCTGAAGATCGAAACCGCTGGAACCACTATGATAAAAATCATTTTTGAGTTTTTTAATATAAAGTGAGGGAATTTTTTAAAGGCGTTGTCTATTTTGGCCGTAAAAGGAGAAATTTTTATGTTTACTTTTAAAGCGTAAATTAATGTTGGGACAAAAAAAATCATTATACAGAAAAAAACCAACAAGCCCAATGAGCTAACGATTGCTAACTCGTTAAAAGCTGGTAATCCCATGAAAAAAAGCGTTAAGAAAACTATGATAGTAGTTATCATTCCAAAGAAGAGAGGAAAAAGAATTCCTTTGTAAGTAGAAGCTAATGCGGTAGTGAAGTTACCATCATCCTCAATTTCTTTTGAAAATCTAGTCATCACATGAATCCCATAGGCTATTCCCAAGCCTAAAGTTATCGCCATGACAAAAGAAGTTACAATATTCAATTCTCCGAAAGTTAACGTAATGAGTCCCATCGTTAAAAGTGTAGATACTATCAAACCTAAAAGTACTATTATAGAAGAAGTAAAATTACCAAATGCAAAAGCGAATAAAATAGTTATGAATATTATGGATAAGGTTGTGGTTAATCTAAAATCTTCCATAACCGTACGATTAGATTCATATTCCGTGACGTAAGAATTAGTCAAACCCGTTTTTATATTGAAAGTTTTTTCAATCTCTGTCAGAATTGAATCCACTTTTGGAACAATGTAGTTTACATAATCTAAATCAGAGGAAGGTTTGTTGAAAGTGAGTCCCATAATCATAACTTTTCCATCAGGTGATAAAGTGTAGTAGGAACTAATTAAATCGGTATTTTCACCAGTTTGGAGAATATTTTCTAAACCATAAATATCTTCCAAAAAGCTATCCATTTTTTCAAATAATTCAAAATCATACGTGAAATTTCCATTTAACAAACTGCCAAAACTTTGTAAATTCTCATACATTGTGTATATTAAATCCGTTTGGCTTAAGTTTATGATGCCGTATGAAAAAAGGAATGATAGATCCGTTTGTACAAAACTCAAAAAAGTAGGTTCATTTTGCATCAAATCGTGAAAAGTTTCGGCAATTTGTGAAGGCTGAGCATTATCGTTGAGAAAAAATGCAGCAACCATAACATCAGATCCTTCGAGAAACGCTTGCTCTTCAAGAAGTTCAACAACAATCTCTGAGTCTTGAGGTAGTATTTTCAACAAATCTGAGTTTACCTTCAATTTCGTAGAAAAAAAGCCAAGGATAATTGTAAACACTAAAACTACCGCTATTATGTAATAAGCATTTCGGGTGATAAAATTTGCAAGTTCTAAAAAGAAGTCCTTTTTTTCTCTCACAATAACCACCATACTAGGAAAAGGTCAAAAACAATACCTATTATCACCGAATAATAATTCTTCTTTTTTAAGTCTATATAAAATCTTAAGATAATTACCCATAAAACAGAGAAATAGAGAAAAGGCTTTCCTAATAAACCTAATATAACAGGGGAAACGGAAGAAATGTATGCATATAGTAAATTAGAATCAGAACAGAAAAGCATTCTTATACCTGAACTTAAATAAGAAAAAAGTAGGATAAAAATAAGAAGTTTAAGTTTGGAAACGTCAAAACGTCCCACTTCAAGTAACTGCATATTTCTCAAAAATACCGGAGAGAAAATGTAAAATAGGATTATGAGAAGTGGGATAAAAAAGGATTTTTTTGTGACGTTGAAAATATTTTTTGGGTTTATAAGAGAGTTGAAAAAGTCTAAAAAAATATTTGGCATTTTTTCATCCTTCGAAGACAAGAACTGAAACATTCTGTTCAATATCTATATTTTCCTGTCTAAAAACATCCAACAAAGGGTTCACTGCAGGATTGTTAAGTAAATCTTCATCCACGATAACTCCACCATATTCGTTCAATGAATTTAAAATATCCCTATTGAAAGAATATGATCTATAATCCTCTTGTGTGAATAAGTTATACCTGGATTTCATTATGTTTATTGTGTTCTCATCAAATTTTTCAAGGTTTAAAACATATATCTTTGGAGTTAATTCTAAGTATAAATTGTCTGTTATAAGTTGATAGTAGGCCAAAGTTAAACCATATAATTCATAATCGTTTCTTGATTCTTTATATCTAACACCTGTGGATATAATCAAACTTCTGAAATCATCGTAAGCATTTTTAGTAACAGGTTTTATAGTTAGTTTGTTGTTTCTAAAATCAAAATTTAAAGTTCCTACAAATACCCCATCATCCATTATATTACGAGTTATAATAGAAAGGTTGTTCACATCATTTAACTGATCATTTAAAAAAGAAACATCATAATTGACATTTTTTACTGTAAATTTGGGAGATTTTTCTATATTATAATTGATGCTTTCTATTCGTCCCATTGATAAATATAAGCCGGTGGACAAAGAAAAAAATATTAAAAAAATAGATATTACCCATCCATAAAAACGCAACTTAGTTACCTCCAGTTAAAAAGTCCAAGGCAGTTTTCAGTTGCAAATCTTCTTCAATATTTAGTACAGGTTTTTCTGTAGTCGTATAGAAAGCTTCAGTTGCCTCTTCTTCAGATATTTCTGTCATAGAGATGACTTCCCTTTCTGGGTTACTTACCTCTATATCAGGTTTTATCCCTTTTAAATGAATATCTGATCCGCTTGGTGTGAAATAATGGGCTATAGGTAACCAAATCTCTCCTCCCGTGGATAAGCTAAATGTGCTTTGTACCGCGGCTTTTCCATACGTTGTTTCTCCAATGACGGTTGCTACGCCATTATCTTTAAGAGCCCCGGTTAGGATTTCTGAAGCAGATGCCGAACCACCATTAACTAACAAAACAATAGGGATATTTTGTAAAAAACTATAATAATTTCCGGGAATAGTGGGAATAGATTCTTTTGTGTCATCAAAATATTTAACACTAACTATTTCACCGCTCTTTAAAAACATGGAAGTAATATCAACAGCTGATTGTAAAAGTCCACCCGGGTTGTTTCTTAAATCAATTATTAATCCATCTGTATTTTGATTTGATAGATTATTTAAAGCTTCGCTCATTTCTTCAGCACTTGATTTGGCGAAATTAGTAAGTAATATGTAACCAAGCTTTTTATTTTTGTATTCTATCGTATCGAATTTTACAGTCTTAGTTTCTATTGTTTCTCTTATTAATGTTATATTCTTTGGTTCAGTCCAAGAGTCGCGGTATATTTCCAAGGTAACTTCCGTGCCAGGTTCTCCCCTCATTAGCGAGGCTGATTTACTAAGGCCAAGTTCGGATGTGGGGGTACCGTCAATTGATAAAATGTAATCGTTAGCCATTAATCCTGCTCTTTGTGCAGGCGTTCCATTCATCGGTGAAACGATAAGAACTGCATCCATTTCGTAATCGTATCTAATAGTTAACCCTATCCCACCATATTTACCTTCTATGTCTATTTTACTTTCTTCTGTTTGAACGGAATCAAGATACCAGGCAAAAGGATCCTCAAGTCCTTTCATCATCCCTTCAATTGTGGAATCCACAATTTTATCGTAATCAACGTTGTCTTTGTCATAATAATAATTGACTATGTAGTATAACGTAGAATAAATAGGTTCTTCAAACTTATCTAAATAGATTTGCGTTACAGTATCCTTTTGATAACTGTTAGAAACAGTATCTGCAAAGATCCAGGAAGTAATAAATAAACCAAAAATTATTATTACAGATAGCAATTTTTTCTTTTTTTTACTCATCTAAGTCTCTCCTTGATAAAAAAATTTATATGGTTATTTTAGACTAAAACTTGTTTTAGAGCCCCCTCGCCCCGCTCCCCACCCTTCTAAGGAAGGGATCTGCAGTTCCTTAGACCCTGCTACCAGCTTATAAAGATAAAAGAATTTTTATTATTTCTCCTCTCTACAATCATATTTCTCTAAATTTTGATAAAACTTGTATTAATTCGTCTAGCATCTTTTCGTTTCCTGTTTCTTCATATTCTAATATACAGCTTTTTGTATAACCTTTCATTATTTCTTCAGCGGTTTTATTTAAAGCTCCTTTCACCGCAGATAACTGTGTTAATATATCTGCACATCTTCTTTCTTCTTCCAACATTTTTTGAAGGCCCCTAACTTGACCTTCTATTCTTTTCAATCGCCTGATTAAATTATCTTTGTTGTAGTTTGAAGACATGGATACACCTCTTTAAGTTAAGATCTTTGTTATATTTTAGGCATACGATAAAAAAAGGTTTGTTTCTTTTACATCTTTGTCTTTTAAAACGTAATCATTAAGCTCGTCAATATCCATTTCCATCATTTTTTTAAACTCTTTTCCAGAGATATTCTCTTTATTATAGAGATAAATGGCTAAAAGGTCAAGTCGTTTTCTATTTTCTAACAGTAAGTTCTTAGCTTTTTCATAACTGCTAAGAATAAAGTTTTTGATCTCTGAATCTATTTCTTTAGCCGTCTCTTGGGAAAAATTCTTCATTCTAGTTATTTCTCTTCCCAAAAAGATTTCTCCTTCTTCTTCACCCCATGCGATGGGTCCAATCTTTTCACTCATACCTAATTGGGCAACCATTTCCCTTACTAGCTCTGTAGCTCTCTTTAAATCGTTTCCTGCTCCTGTTGTGATTTCATTGAATACAATCTCTTCGGCCGCTCTTCCGCCTAACATACCGACTATTTTATCCTTTATTTCTGGTTCTGTGATTAAAAACCTGTCTTCGGTTGGAAGTTGCATAGTGTAACCTAAAGCCGCTTGTCCACGAGGAACTATGGTGATTTTGTGAACAGGATCTGCGTAAGGTAAAAGATAACCTAAAAAAGCATGGCCCAATTCGTGATAGGTGATAACTTTTTTCTCTTTGGGGGTTATTTTTCGTGATTTACGAGCGGGACCCACAATCACCCTTTCTATTGCCTCCTGGAAATCATCGTTAGTTATGTGATCTCTGTTGTCTCTCGCTGCTAGTAGAGCTGCTTCATTTACCATATTTTCTAAATCAGCACCTACGAAACCAGGGGTACTTCGAGCCAAACTTTTAACGTCTATATCGTCTGCGATTTTTTTCCCTCTTAGATGAATCTTTATAATTTCCTCTCTCGCCCTTAAATCAGGTACATCTAAGAATATTTTTTTGTCGAACCTTCCAGGTCTTAAGAGTGCTTTATCTAAGATGTCTGGTCTATTTGTTGCGGCCATCACTACTATACCTTCTCGGGGATCAAAGCCGTCCATTTCAACTAATAAAGCGTTCAAAGTTTGCTCCCTTTCGTCATGACCTCCACCTAAACCTGTTCCTCTTTGCCTTCCAACGGCATCCAGTTCGTCGATGAAAATTATTGCAGGACTATTCTCTTTTGCTTCTTTAAAAAGGTCTCTGACTCTGGCTGCTCCCACACCTACAAATAATTCAACGAAATCAGAACCTGACATAAAATAAAATGGCACATTAGCCTCTCCTGCAACAGCTCTAGCTACCAAAGTCTTTCCGGTGCCCGGAGGTCCTGCCAAGAGGACACCTTTAGGCATTTTTGCTCCCAAGGCACTAAAGTTTTTAGGATCTTTTAGAAAATTAACTATATCTTCTAACTCTTCTTTAACTTCGTCGATTCCAGCTACGTCATTGAAAGTAATTTTATTTTTTCTAGCATCATATCTTTTAGCAGGGTTTCTCCTATAATTAGCTCCAGGTATCCCCTCCCCTGTTCCGGATCTTCTGAACATCCAAAACCAAAAAAACATTAGTATTATTAATGGTAACATATAGATAAGCATAGTAACCCACCAACTTGCCCCGGTGTTTTGAATATACTCAATCTTAATGCCATCATTTGCCAATGCCCTTACATAAGCTTGATCCATAAGCAAAGTTGGGGCGTAAACTTGAAAAAGCTGTCCGTTTTTGGCTTTTGCTTGGATTAAACCACTTGTATCGATCTGTAAACTTATGATCGTATCTTGATTTATTAAATTCACCAGATCGGTGTAACTTATCTCAGTTATGTTGGAGGTATTCAACTGAGAAATACTCATAAAAATAAGCATAGCTAGAATGAAATATATAAAAAGCGGTCCAAATAGAGAACCTCTTCTGTTTGGATTGTTATTCATAAAAGCCTCCTTTTTGTAAAAATAATTTTATATCTTTCGTATATCATATTTTATAATAATATTATAACATTTGCAAATGTTATAAAAAAATTTTTCTTGTACTAGCATTTGAAGAAAGAAATTGTCTACTATTAGAGACTGTTAAAGAATACATTATATTCAAAAAAATGAATTTTTTAAGCTATATTTAAGTGAAAAATTATATACTAAAAAGGTATTTGTGAATTTATTATTTTAAAAAATAACAGAGGAAGGGGTGGGCAGGGGACGAAGGGGCAAATCCTTCCACCCTTCCTGATGGGTGGGCTGTGGGGCGAAGGGGAGCAAAATAAAAAGTTTTAGAGTTTTTAAAAATATTATAAAAAACAACCAAAGGAGGAAAAACGATGAAGAAAGTAGTATTGATAGCATTTACACTGTTTTTAGTGACGGGGATGTTTTCAGCAGGTTTAACAGAGGTGTTTGATACAGCCAAAGCGAGTAGTACCATATACAAAACCGCACAGCTTGATCTCGAAAAGACTAACCTCGATTACAACAAGGCTAAGATAGAGGCAACGAACAGGAAGTTAGAATTAAGTGGGGAATTAAGTTATTACTCAGGTCTTTCAAACTACAATACCTCTATGAAAGATTACTACGGTGACATAGTAGACAGAGTTTTGGATGTTTACGTAGAAGAAATCAACGTAAAAACAGCTGATTTGCAGTTAAAAAACGCACAGATAACCTACGACAACAACACTGAATTGTTCAACAATGGCTTGATCTCAGAAGACGACCTTAAAAGTTCTGAACTTGATGTAAGTGATGCACAAAACAATTTGGAAAGTGCACAATTAAATTTAGAAACCGCCAAAGACAACTTAAAAGAATTATACGAAGGAGATTACAGCCAAATAGAGATAAATGTTCCAACGTATGAAGGTATATTCGTAAGTGATGAGGAATATTTAAACAACAACTACAATCTAAAAATGGCACAAATAAACGTAGATATTTCACAATACGATCTCAACAACTTACCTGCCAACGCATCATCTTATGAAAAAAGGATAGCGGAGTTAACACACCAAAAAAATATCTTAAGTTTGCAAGACACTCAAGATACATTGATCGAAGCACACAAAACAACAAAAAATAGTATCGAAACCCTTTACAAAAGTTTGAAAAATTCAGAAGAAAGAATGAACTTAGCTCAAAGCACATATAACGACACAAAGGATAGATTCAACAAAGGATTGGTATCTGAATTGGAGTTAAACACTGCGAATATAAACTATCTAACAACACAAAAGAATTATTATGAAAGTGTAAGAAGTTACATAAAAGCATATATCAACTACATAATAGACACAGGAAGGAGCCTTGAGGAGGTAGGATTGTGAAAAAACTTATAGTTTTAGTAATAACCCTTCTCGTAGGAATCCTGAGCATATTTGGGATGACGTTCGAAGAGTTATACCAACAAAACTTAGAGAAAAGTTCAGCCTATACCCAAGCGGAGTTGAGCTTAAGAAGCGCACAATTAGAGATGAACAAAATAGACAACTTCTTTGTTCCATATTTGGGAATATCTGTTGATACAGTGAAAACAGGGATAGATCCATTTGGAAAAGAAACAATCGTTGGTGGGTTGGTTTTTGGAGGGGAAGGAAAACTGGAAGGTTACGAGATTTCTTTAGACGTAAACTTCTTAGAAGTATGGGGAGCACAGGTAGGTGCCTCGTTTCCTTTTACTTTAAATACAGATGAATGGACGATAGACACTCCTGACGAATCAGATATATCAATCTCTTTATCACGTGATCTAACAATAATTGACAGGGCGGAAAGGTTGAAAACAGAAAGCAGTTACTACGATGCACTCTCTAAATACTACATGGCTCAAACGAATGAACTCATAACCACGATCGAAGATGTATTCACCAGATATTACAACGAAGAGATGATTCAGACGTACGAAGACGAAATAGAAATACTGAACCAACAGTACAATTTATCAACCGATGAAGACGAAAAAGAAAACTTAGAAAAACAGATACTTACTGCTCAAAAGAATTTAGAAACTTTAAGAGCAAGCAATGCACCCTTAGAATACTTTGAATACACAGATGAACTATACAACCAAACAAAGGATACGGTAGAAAGAATAATAAATGAGAATCAAAACTATCCAATAAATATTGAAGAAAGGCTAGATTTAAAATCGTTACAACTTCAAGAAGAGGCATCTGAAATAGAAAGTAATTTCTGGTTCATTCCTTACTTGCCTTTCAATACGATAAGTGTGTCTATGAATCCATTTAAAGAAACGGATGAATTGTTTGAAAAAGTGAGTATAAGCGTAGGATTTCAATTAGCTATATTAGATAAAGGAGAAAGAAAGTTGGCGTCTGATACTATGAAAACAAACGTTGCCGCTTTGACGTACGATGAAAGTATGTTAGAAGCGGAAAATGCGATAAGAAATTTGGAAACAACCAGAAGAACTTTGAATTATGACGTTAAAATAAAACAAATAGATTTAGAAAACGCGATGGAAGATTACAATAGAAACAATGAATTAAATAGCCAAGGATACATAACCAAAGAGGAATTAAAATTATCAGAAATAGCGTTGAGAAGGGCACAATTAGCCAGTGAAAATACGGAAAACGATATTTTGACAAACGAATTAAGAATAATGCAGCAATACTATGTGGACATATGGGGTGATATAAATTGAAAAGAAGAGGAAAGATAACGATATGGACAATAGTGATAGTAGCTATAGTTGTAATAGTTGGGATAATATTTTTTCCAATGCAAAGTTCACCTACAACTTCTGAAACAAGTGGATTACCTTCAATATACTTAGAATACGAGGTAAAATCAGATGGCGTAGGAGATTCGATAGAAGTGGTGGGAAATATAACCGCTGAGATTGAATCAGTGATCCCAAAAGTTTCCGGAGAAATAGTTGAGGTATACGTAGAAAAAGGAGACGAGGTTGAAGAAGGTCAGATATTAGCTAAAATAGATGATCTTGACTATCAGATAGCGTACTTGAATGCCTTAAATGATTACGAATCATCAACCAACGTAGGTGAACGGATGAAGGAAGTAAAAAGGTTACAGTTGGAAAAAGCAAAGAAGAATTTGGAAGAAACTGAGATAAAATCACCTGTTTCAGGGATAGTAAACACAGTAAATATTTCCAAGGGAGATATGGTTGGAACAACTTCTGCCGTATTAACTATAGTGGATAATAGCACAATAAAAGTTGAAACTGCGGTTGATGAAATAGATTTCCCGCTTATAAATGAAGGCATGGACGCAACAATAAGAATAGATCCTTTGAATTTAGAAGAGCCAGGAGTAATAACATGGGTTAGTCCAACTACTCAAACGGATATGGGGGTAGTTGTTATACCAATTGAAATTGAATTTACACAAGATAATCCTCAAAATCTCCTGATTCCCGGTATGACAGCCGATGTAGAAATAGTTACCTTAAAATTGGAAAACACAGTAGCTGTACCAAAAGATGCCATTCATGAAGGGGTTGATGGGGCAAAAATAGTATACAAAAAGACTGCAGAAGGTGGTATGGAACCTGTTCAAGTACAAACTGGAAAAGAAACGGATAGCATGGTTGAAATAACTGCGGGTTTAAAAGCAGGAGATAAGGTTTTGATATTGCCATCTCAAGAAGAAGCACAAAGAATAATGCAAAATTATGGTATTCCAATGGGAGTACCTGTTGCTCCAGGCGCTGTTCCTCAAGGTCCTGGAGGAGGCGGATTTTGATGGCAGTAATGGAATTAAAAGATGTATGGAAAATATACGATGTTGGAGAAGTAAAAGTTGAGGCACTGCGCGGGGTTTCTTTTAATGTTGAAGATGGTGAATATGTCATCATAATCGGACCTTCAGGTAGCGGTAAATCAACTTTGTTACAAATTCTTGGTTGTCTGGATAAACCTACAAAAGGACAGGTATACATTGAAAATGTAGAAGTGTCCAAAATGAAAGATAGAGAATTAGCAAGGGTAAGAAACAAAAAGATAGGATTTGTTTTTCAAAGTTTCAATTTACTTCCAAAGTTGAGTGCATTGGAAAATGTTGAACTTCCTTTAATATATGCGGGTGTACCTCAGAAAAAAAGAAGGGAGATAGCAAAAGAACAATTAGAGTTAGTAGGGCTCGGTAACAGGTTAGATCATAAACCAACTCAACTATCGGGTGGGCAACAACAAAGGGTAGCAATAGCAAGAGCTTTAGCTAACGATCCAGCCTTTCTTTTAGCTGATGAACCGACGGGGAACCTGGATACTAAAAGTGGAGAAGAAATTCTTCAAATATTTAGGAAGTTGAACGATATGGGTAAAACGCTAGTTGTCGTCACCCATGATATGAGAATGTTAGATGAAGGATCAAAAACGATTAGATTGTTGGATGGAAGGATCCAGTCGATAGAGGTGAACACAGTTGGAAATACTTAAAGAGACCATTAGATCATTGCTTTCTAACAAGTTGAGGACGTTTCTTTCAATGTTGGGAATAATAATAGGTGTTGGTGCGGTAATGACGATAATAGCCATAGGTGATGGAGCAAGGCAGGAAATAAACAACACCGTTTCTTCTCTTGGGTCAAACATTATTATGGTTAACTCCACTGTGTATTCAAGATTTGCATCTCAGCCCCTGGAGTTTCAGGATGCGATTAACATTAAAAGTATGGTTCCACAAGTAAAGAATGCTACAGGTGTTTTAAATTCAAATTTGACCATTGAAAGTGCTGGAGAAACGATTTCCGGATCGGTATTCGGAGTTATGCCTAGTTTTTTTGATATAATGAACTTAAATATTGCTTATGGTAGAAGGTTAGATGAAACTGACGAAGAAGAATTAAGGTCGGTTGCCGTTATAGGTTATAATATAGCTAATGAATTATTTGGTCGTCAAAATGTTGTTGGTGAACGAATCAATGTTATTCAAAGTGGAAATTCTGGTAGTAGAAAGGTTTCTTTTGAAATAGTTGGAGTTTTGGAAAAAACCGGAACAAGGTTATTATTTAACGTTGATGATATGATCATACTCCCCCATACAGTAGCAGATTATAGGCTGTTTCACATGAATGGAAGGACGAGCTCTATTTTTGTTTCAGCAGTAGATGAGAATACTGCAGAATTGGCAACCATGGCGACGGACTTTTATCTTTATAGAAAATTTGGAGATTCTGATAAATACAGTATATTAAGTCAAGACGCTATTTTAGAAGCTGTTAATCAAATAACTGGTATTATGAATGTGATACTTGTAGGAATAGCGGCAATTTCGTTAGTTGTAGGCGGAATAGGAATAATGAATATTATGCTCGTCACCGTTAAAGAAAGAACCAGAGAGATAGGTATAAAGATGGCTATAGGAGCCACAAGACATAGGATTTTGATGGAATTTTTAGTTGAGAGTATAGTTTTAACGGTGGTAGCTGGTATAATAGGTATGATATTAGGTGGGCTTCTCTCAGGTTTAATAGCATATTTTGGTAGAGCTTTTGGATTAACGGCCGTCATAACGTGGAAATCGATCGCTTTATCCTTCGGGGTATCTGCGGCGATAGGTTTATTCTTTGGTATATACCCAGCAAATCAAGCGTCAAAGTTGAGCCCAATAGAAGCGTTAAGATACGAGTAAAGAAGGTGTTTTATGTGGAAAATGTAAATTTTCCGAGATCTTTTTTGTGGGGAGTAAACTCCCCTTTCTTTTCTTTTTTGGAAAATTCAACGGAAGGATCGAAACAACAAATATTTGAAAATGCGGAAAAAAACTTGAACAAACAATTATCTTTTCTTAAGAGGTTGAAAATTAATTCTTTTAGATTCAATCTAAATTGGGATTTGTTATATCTTGATCCTTTTTATTCTTGTGCTATGTATGATAACTTTATAGAGCAACTACGTCAAAGTGGAATTGAACCTATCGTTAACCTCGTCGATTTTGATTTCCTTTCATACAATAAAAAAGAAGTTGTTGATAATATAGAAAATGAAGAAAATATCTCGATATTTATAGAAATTATAGAAAAGATTGTCTCCACTTTTAAATTCAAGGTTCAATATTATATTATCTTGAATCATACTGCAAAATACCTAAAAAAAAGATTTTTTAAAGGTGCAGATGTTGATAACACCGCATTACATGAAACGGTTCAAAATCTCTTCAATCTTTACGATAAAAGTGTTCGTATAATAAAAAGTATTAACCCTTACGCTAAAGTATCGGTAAGCGAGGAATTTTATGTTGAGGAAGAAGAACAGTTAGATTTTGTTTTTTCCTTTATTGATGTAATTGTAAAAGGAGAAAGCCCTTTTTTTGAAAACATGGCTTTTAAAAACTCTGATATAGATTTTATTGGGATAAATTTCAATGATTTAACTTCAAATTCAGAAGAATATACTTCTTTAATAAAAGAACTTTCAAAAGGGAAGAATGCTAATGACCTTGATGAAGTAATAAAAAGATTTTCTTCTAAATATTACATTCCTTTTCTAATAACTGATAATGTATCCACTATTGATGACGATAGTTTAAAAAGCCGTTATTTAGTTAATAATTTATATAAAATTAATCAATCTTTGGAAAATAATGCGAAGATTTTCGGATACATCTACAATTCCTTAAGTGATGTTAAAATCAATAATCTTCTTTTAAAAACAGGTCTGTATAGAATAGACGATAAAAATAATTATATCAGTTTGAAAAACTTTGCAAAAATCTATTCGAATATCATAGAAGATAATAGTATAAACGAAAGATACCTAAAATATATTGATTAGCTTCTCGTAAAATTACAGATGCAGTAATTTGATTTCAAAGATACTTTCATTCAATTCTATTTCTGCATACTCTCCTTCGCAAAAAGCCCCTGGATTCAATATCAAAGTATCCTCTATTTCATATTTCTCTTGATAATGCGAATGTCCAAAGACCATCAAATCGATCTTTTTATTAAAATATTTCAACAGTTTTTCAGGTATTGCACGACCAGTTTGATGACCATGGATAAGGCCTATTTTTTTGTCAAATAATTCTAAAGACAATTTTTCGGGGAGTCGATTTTTTATATAAAAATCGTCCATATTTCCATACACAGCATGAAGTATGGGCTTTTGATTTTCTAAGTAATTCAGTACTTCGATATCTACGATGTCTCCAAGTAAAAATATTTGATCATAAAACCCAAAGTTTAATTTGTCTAGGCTTTTCAAGTCTGATTTTATAGGAATATGTAGATCGCTAATTACAAGTATTTTCAAAGGGTGACCACTTCCACTATATTTTTCTCATATGGAGGTCTTAGGACTTTCTTTTCGGTAATTATCGCTGTAACTAATTCATTTGGAGTTACATCAAAAGCAGGGTTGTATACATTTACATCGTCTGTCACTAAACGAGTTTTATGGCAAAATCTGACCTCATTATGATTCCTTTCTTCGATGGGAATACCTTCCCCATTTTTTGTTTCTATGTCTATAGTTGAAAGTGGAGCTGCAACATAAAAAGGAATACCATGCTTTTTTGCAAGAACAGCTACAGAATAAGTTCCAATTTTATTAGCAACATCCCCATTACGTGCGATTCTATCGGCTCCTACTATTACAGCATTTATTTTTCCTTGTTTCATTACCCAACCTGCCATGTTATCTGTAATTAGTGTAGTTTTGATACCGCTTTTAACCAATTCCCAAACGGTTAATCTAGCTCCTTGAAGGTATGGTCTGGTTTCATCTGCATAGACCTGTATATCTTTTCCATTTTCAACAGCTGCTCTAATAACCCCTAAAGCGGTTCCATAATCAACTGTTGCTAATGCTCCTGCATTGCAATGTGTCAAAACGGTGTCCCCGTCGTTTAACAAAGACTCTCCGTTCTTACCAATCTGTTTATTTATTTCAATGTCTTCGTAGGCAATCTTCAGTGCTTCTTCTTCTAATATGTTGACAAGGTCATTTATTCCTTTTGTGGGAAGGCTATCTTTTAAAAGTTTATCCATCCTGTTCAACGCCCAAAATAAGTTTACAGCAGTGGGGCGGGTTTTAGATAAACTGTTTTTTACTTCTTCCAATTTGTTTAAAAATAGATTTTTGTCAGAAAGATAGGAAAACTCTTTTGCCCCTAAAACAAAGCCAAATGCTGCGGTCGCTCCTATAGCGGGAGCTCCTCTTACTACCATGTCTTTTATTGAATTAGCAACATCGAGATAAGTCTGACATTCTACATACTTTTCTTCTATAGGTAAATACCTCTGATCTATCAAAATTAGACTGTTACCTGTCCATTCCATTGTCATTGTTTTTATATTTTTCATTTGTTTCCTCCTCGTATAATATGTAATTTGTTCTTTTTTATTATTTCTTTTGTAAAGAGGGACCTACGGTCCCTAGCCCAGAAGGGGTGGGGGAGGGCTCCGCCCTATGACCCTTTTAAAAGCCGAGCCTTTTTGTGAGTTAATTGTTAGCATCGTTTTCTCGTAAGCTGCACTTAGTCTTTATTAGCGCCCCTTTGCCCCGCTCCCCACCCATAAGGAAGATTAGAAGGATTTGCCCCTTTGCCCCGCTCCCCACATAAGGAAGATTAGAAGGATTTGCCCCTTCAACTAAATAATTTTTTTGTAAAAAAAGGGAGCAATAGAAGTGAAGCCAAAGGCCTTATGATTGAAAATTCTTTCCGTAGAACCAACAAACAACACTCCTCCAGGATTTAAAGCATCGTAGAATTTTTTGTATAACTTTTCTTTAGCGTCGTTGTCAAAATATATGACAACATTCCTACATATGATTAAATCAAAATTCTTTTCAAACTCGTCAAATAGGAGGTTCATTTTATTGAAAGTAACATTATTTTTGATGAAATCTTTTATTTCGTATTTACCTTCTTCTGTTTTTTTGAAATACTTTTTTATGTATTCATCGTTTAAGTTTATTAAACTTTTTTCATTATATATGCCACGTTTGGCTTGCTGTAAAGCTCCATCGTCAAAATCTGAAGCGATTATTGTTGATTTGCTGGAAATACCTAATTCATTTAATATAATAGCAAGTGTGTAAGGTTCCTCTCCTGTAGAACAACCTGCACTCCAAAATTTTAGCCTCGGTTTGTGATTTTTAATGAGCTTGGGGATTATTTCTTGTTTTAAATATTCCCATTTCTCTGGGTTCCTAAAAAATTCCGTAACATTTATGGTGAGTTTATCTAAAAACTCCTGCCATTTGTCCTTATTTTTTTGTAATAATTCTAGATATTCCGAATAAGAATTGATTCCATACTTTTTGAGCAATATATCCGTTCTACGCCTTACTCTGTGTTGTTTGTATCCAGAGAGATCTAGATTGAAATGGGTTACCAACTTTTTCAAAAACAATTTGTAATCTTCGTCATCATAAGGAGAAGAATAATAATCCGCCATCTTTTTCCTCCAAATTTATTTATCTATTTTCGCTTAAGAGTTCTATATAGAAAGAAACACCTATTCCAAGATTGGAATAAGTCAGAAATAAATTTCTCGTAACAGGTATTCGAAAATAGAAATTTTCTTCATTTTTATCGAAGTAAATCGAATCAATCAAAAGAGATTTGGTGCTCGAATTGTACTCCAATAGAAAATCTTGATTCAAAATATAAACAGAGTCAAGAGCATTATTATCCAAAGAAAAAAGTAAATCTCCAGCTCTAAAATAGTACTTCATAAGATCTTCAAACCCTAGAGATATACCTAATTTGTTTGGAATTGCTAAAGTCAACGCAATTTTTGATTGAGAAAGGTCTGTGACCTTAGTCCAAAAGGACATGTTAAAAAGCGATTCTTTGAAGATAACGCCAATTTTCAGATCGTTGAATGTTAGTACAAAATAATCGTCCAATACCATGCTGAAACTATCAAAACTTTCTGTTAAAAAGTATGGGTCGTTTCTATTTCCGGGATTTCTATACGAAAATTCGAAGCCTGCTTGATCGAATTTGAAATAATTAATTACATTATCTACATTCGATAATCGAACTTCGTCTTCTAAAGATTCAAAGTCAAAATTGAACTTAGTTTCGTAAATATCTTCAAACTTTAAATCAAAAATAAATTCGTTTTTCAAAGTTTGAGTGAAATCACTTAAAAAAAGTACCTTCGAGGGACTAGAGGCGAAATTCAAGGTGGAGATTATCGATGTAATTAATATAAGTATTAAGGGAAATCTTTTCATTTGTAGTTATCCTTTCCCAAATAGTTCCCTAATAATTTAAAATGGGGACGAAAGTCCCCATTTATGGGTTTTTAAATGTTTGCAGCGAGTCTTTCCATTACTTCATCGTCAATCTCATAATTTCCGAATACTTCTTGAACATCATCCATATCATCCAATGCATTCAACAATTTTAATAACTTTTCGGCGTCTTCATCAGAAAGCTTAACGGTTGTTTTGGGTAAAAAGGTTAACTTTTCGGAAACGGTATATCCTGCTTCTTTTAGAGCATTTCTGACTTGAGTTAGATTTTCAGGGGCGGTGATGATTTCTAAAGGATCGGTGTTTTCATCTAAATCTTCTGCGCCAGCTTCAACCGCGACTAACATTAACTCGTCAATATCTTCAACTTCTTCTTTGGGGATGGTTATTAGTCCTTTTCGTTCAAAATTCCACGAAACAGAACCTGATTCTGCTAAAGATCCACCCCATTTCGAGAGAACATGGCGAACCTCTTGAGCGGTTCTATTCTTGTTATCGGTTACAACCGAAATTAGGAGCGCAACTCCTCCTGGACCGTATGCCTCGTACATTATTTCGGTGAGTTCTTCACCCTCTAATTCACCGGTTCCTTTTTTTATAGCTGATTCGATCTTGTCTTTAGGCATGTTAGCTGCCTTAGCGTTTTCTACCGCGGTTCTTAAACGTGGATTAGCTTCTGGATCTCCTCCACCTTCTCTAGCAGCTATTGTAAGCTCTCTAATGAGTTTTGTAAACATTTGGGATCTTTTTGCATCTTGTGCACCTTTTCTGTGTTTAATATTTGCCCATTTATTATGTCCTGACATAATATTCAGCCTCCTCACAAACATTGAATAAATTATTTTTGTCGCGTTTCCTTAAGTCAATTAAATTTAGACAGAAACAATTATACTATTAAGGATTACATAGGCATTTTTGTTTTCTATCAATTTAATTACTATTATTTTACTTTTATGGAAAATTTGTTATTCTTATAAATTCTTTCACCATTATTTTAACATTTTTCATTTAGAAAAACAAGCAAAATATTTTCTATAATATTATTTATTACTAAAATTTTTAAAAAATATAAATCTAAATATGGTATGATATCCTCAGGCGTTAAGGGGTAACCCCGGACATTGAGGGGTAAACCCCTCAAACTCCCCAAAAACAAAAGTCTTTTTTTTAAAAGATCTTTGTTTGCACACTGCGGCAAACAAGCGGAGGTGTTTTTTATAAAGAGTTTCATTATAGGTTTTTTTATGGGAATGGCAATTTTTTTTGCTTTATTTTTCTATGTATACGGCTATTACAATGATTCAACTTCTATTTTTCTTGTAGATCCCAAGTACAACACTTATCTATTCGATAATGGAGAACAGATACTATCAACAAAATACAAATATGTTAAGCTGGATGAAATGCCTTCAGAATTGATATATTTCCTTTTGTGGTCAGAAGATAGAGAGTTTTACGAACACAATGGGATCAATATTAAGGCGCTGACGAGAGCTGCATTAACAAATATAAAGAACTTTTCTATAGTCCAAGGTGGGAGTACCCTAACTCAACAACTTGCCAAAACTGTTTATCTCACAAATGAAAGAACTATTAAAAGGAAAATAATGGATATTATGCTTGCTTTTTTTCTGGAGAGGTCTTATACAAAAGAAGAAATTTTGGAAGCTTATATGAATAGTGTGTATTTAGGGAATGACATTTCAGGATTTGGGGCTGCGGCAGAGAGATATTACGGAAAAGAGTTACAAAATTTAAGTTACGAAGAGATGCTAGTTTTAATAGGGATAATAAACGGACCAGAAGTTTACAACCCCTATAAGTACCCAGAAAGAGCTAAAAATCAGGGGATGATAGTTTTAAATTCCCTTCCTAGTAATTTTATAATAGAAGAAAAAGACAGCGTTAAGGAAAGAATTGATAAGATGGTTTTTTACCCTCAAACCTACGATGAAAGATATTTAAATTTAGTTTATAGAATCAAAGTAGAAGAAGAAGATATAGGATTAAAGGGTGGTGGGTATACTATAAAAACCACCTTTAATAAGAATTTATTCGATTCTGTTACTGTAGATTCATCAACCTCTGCCATTGTGATCAACAACAAAACTGGTGAAATATTAAGTTTTTGGGGTGGAGAATACGATGTTTTCTATTCCCAACAACAAGTTGGTTCTGCTATTAAACCATTTTATTATCTTTTAGCTTTGGAAAATGGTTATGATACAGATACGGTACTTCCCGATCAACCTATGAAATTTGGTGATTGGGCCCCGGAAAATTTTGATAAGACATACAGAGGAACGGTCACTTTAGAAGAAGCGTTAGTCGATTCCATAAACATTCCATCGATCTACCTCGCTTCTCATATAGATATATCTCCTCAAAGGTCTATAGAAACAATAAAGAATTTTCTTTCAAATGTTGTAGGTGTTCAAGGTAAATATCCCAATGATTTAACATTGTCGCTGGGAACTGTGGAAACAAGTCCATATGAGTTTACAAAAGCTTATTCACTTTTCCCAAATTACGGTATTATTCCTTCGACTTACATAATTTCAGAAGTTTACGATAAAAAAGGGAATTTAATATATAAAAGATATCCAAATGTTGAAAGAAAAATCGATGGTATATCCAATGATTCATATGCCACAATGAATACTTTAATGAGAAAAGTCGTTTTAGAAGGAACAGGGCAAAGAGCAAATGTTTTAGATTTAGATTTACATGGTAAAACCGGAACTTCTGATTTATCAGCTTGGTTTGTTGGATACACCGGTAGCGAGGTTTTAACCACTATGGTTAAAGGGGAAGATCTTTTATCTTCTTACACGGCTGTTCCCTGGGCAAAAGAGATTGCCACCTCTTTACTTTATTATGGCCAAAGCGAAGAGGTTTATGTTTATCTTAGTTTAAAAAGTATACAAGAAAGTATTTCATTTTTTGAAAGTCCCATTGATTTCGTTTCCACCGGGGGGAACGTTGTGGGATATTTAAATTCGGTCAAGTTCGATTATCCGTATAAAGAGCTTGAAAAAAAGATAAACGCTGCCCAGAGGGAAATTCAATATCTTTATCCTGATGTGGTAAAAGAAATCGAGCAATGGAAAAAAGAGAATCTGACGGATTTCTTTAAAGAACCATTTTCCTTCATTCAAAACGGTTACGATTTGGAAAGTTACTTGAACAGCATTACTATCGATAAAGATAAGCAAGCACAATTAAAGGAGATTTATAATCAAATAAAGTATATATATCCTGACCAAGCTAAAGTAATAGAAAAGTTCATAGAGTGAAAAATGTCTAGTTTTATTTTTTTAAAATTAACAATTAATTAATACTACCCGTTTATTTAGATGGTAAAATAGGCAAATGGATTTTAGAAAATTCTGAGAGATCGGAGGTGCAAAAGTGTACGCTATAGTCTATTTTAATGGTAAACAATACAAGGTAGAAAAAGATCAAGTGATTTACACTGAAAAAGTAAAAGATGTCGATCCAGGTAACCAGGTAGTATTAGACAAAGTTATTTATTTAAGTAAAGATGAAGAAAAGAAAGCTGGGAAACCTTATGTTGAGGGAGCAAAGGTAATTACCGAGGTTGTAGAGCATGGGAAAGATAGAAAGGTAAAAATAATCAAATTTGAAGGAAGAAAAAATTATAGAAGAGAAAAAGGTCACAGACAGGAATATACCGCTCTAAAAATAAAAGAAATTGAAGGGTAACGCCGATGATTATCGCAGTTTATACCAATTCTGAAAGACCCAGTGTAGAAATTTTCGGACATGCCGAATTTTCTTCTTTTGGCAACGATATAGTTTGTAGTGCCGTGAGTGTTTTAACTCAATTTGTTGCTGAAATTCTAAAAAATGAAAGTTTAGGTCAGATTGAGAAAAGAGAGGGCTATTTAAAGATTTCGCTCAAGCAAGAAACTCACCTCTCCCAATTGTTATTAGATTACTTGCTTAAAAGTTTGGTTGCTATATCTAAAGATTACCCAAGAAATCTTAAAGTGGAGGTTAGATAAGAATATGAAAATAGATTTACAACTTTTTGCTAAAAAAAGCTCTGATGTAAATAAAAAAGATAGCAACCCCAAGTATCTTGGTGTCAAGGCTTCTGACGGCAAAAAAATTAAGGCTGGAACTATAATTGTTAGACAAAGGGGCACTAAGATTCATCCTGGGGAAAACGTTGGAATAGGAAGAGACTTCACGATATTTGCTAAAATAGACGGCGTTGTTAAGTTCAAAACTAAAAACAACAGGAAGTTCGTTGATGTTTATGCCCTAAAGGACTGATCCGTTTATGCATGGTAGAAGAGTTGCGATTGTTGGAATATTTGGGGCACTCTCTTTTCTTTTAACTTTTATAGAATTTCCAATAATACCTTTGTTACCTTTTTTAAAATTTGATCCCAGCGACAGTTTGATCATTTTGGTGACAATGGGATACGGTTTTTTGCCTGGATTCTTTACTCTTATAATAAAAAGTTTTTTATTTATTTTCAGAGCTGGTGATGGTGGTTTAATAGGTATATTGATGAATTTTATAGCTGGGACTGCTTTTATAACCACGTTGTATTTGTTAAAAAATTTCGTTAAGTTGAACAACTGGATCAATTACGTAATTTCTTCTTTACTGACGGGGGTTGTAGCGTACGGGTTGAATTATTTTATAGCGATACCAGTTTATACTAATCAACCAACATCACAATTCGTTACTAACATAGGGATAAGTTTGCAAGTGTTTTTTTTACTAGTTCTATTGTTTAATTTCATCAAATTTTTTGTGGATTCGTCTATTTCGCATTTTTTATTGAAAAAAACAAAAATAACAAGTTTCGCTCAAGCAAAAAGAGAAGAATGAGGAGGTTTTTGAAATGAATTCTAAATTAGTGCAGCCTTCGTATATCGCTAAAAAAGAGGATATAAAAAGGGAATGGTTCTTAATTGATGCAAAAGACTACACACTAGGAAGACTAGCATCAAGGATTGCAAAAATACTACAAGGGAAACACAAGCCAACTTATACACCACATATAGATTGTGGAGATTTTGTTGTTGTAGTGAATGCAGAAAAAATAAAACTTTCGAAAGACAAAAAAGAAAACAAAGTATACAGAAGATACAGTGGTTATCCTGGAGGGCTCAAGGAAATTTCTTTTGAACAAATGTACAATAAACATCCTGAAAGGATAATTAAGTTGGCTGTGAAGGGAATGATGCCAAAGACCATTTTAGCCAAACATATGATGAAAAAATTAAAGGTATATGTTGGTCCTGATCATCCACACCAGGCTCAGAAACCAAAAGAGATAAAAATAGAAAATATTTAATCAGGAGGTATTCGAATGGCAGAACTTGTCGAATATTATGGAACCGGTAGAAGAAAAACAGCTGTTGCGAGGGTACATTTGAGACCAGGTAATGGTAAGATTAAAATAAACGGAAAAGAATACAAAAGTTTAGTAGAATATTTAAGAGGCAACGAGGTATGGGAAATGGAAGCTTTAAAACCACTCACCATTACATCTACGAATGGACAGTTTGATTTAGTTATAAGGGTTAATGGTGGAGGATTGAGTGGCCAAGCTGGTGCCATTAGGCTTGGAATTGCCAGGGCTTTGCTTTCTTATGATGAATCTTTGAGACCCATTTTGAAAAAAGAAGGTCTATTAACCAGAGATCCAAGAGAAGTAGAAAGAAAGAAATATGGTTTGAGAAAAGCTAGGAAAAGAGCTCAGTTTTCAAAAAGATGAGTATTGTATTATTTGCTTTGTATTTTTAAGGAATAGTGAAGTATTATGAGCAGAAATTACGATAACCTGAAAAAAACGATTGACGAAATTAAAAATAAAGTTGATATAGTTGATTTCGTCAATTCTTATTTGTCTCTTTCTAAAAGGGGAAAAAATTACGTAGCACTATGTCCTTTTCACGCGGAAGATACACCATCTTTTTATATATTTCCTGAAACTCAAACCTTCCATTGCTTTGGATGTGGAGCTCATGGTGATGTGATCACTTTTTTGGAAAAGTATGAACAAATTAGTTTTTTGGATGCCTTAAAAAAAATAGCTACATATGCAGGAATTGAACTAGATATTACTCAAAAAGAAGAACCTGTTGAGGTAACTTTCAATGAGGAAGTTTCCAAGCTTTATAACTATAATCTTCTCAACCTTTCTTCGAAGCATAGAGTGTGGCAGTATCTGAAAAAGAGAGAGATAACCAGAGAGTTAGCTGAAGAATTTGAATTAGGGTTTGCCACGGGCTCAGAAATCCAAAAAGTGATCGAAGAAAATCTTTTTGACAAAGACATTGCAAAGAATGCTGGTTTGTTGATCAATGGTGACAAAGAGTTTTTTTATAATCGTTTAATTATCCCAATCAGGAACAATGTTGGAGAACTAGTGGGCTTCGCTGGTAGACAAATAGAGGAAGAAACGAATTCTCCTAAGTATCTGAATACTCCTGAGAATAAATTTTTTAAAAAGTCTAAAATACTTTACAGGTATTATAAAAACAAAAAATTCATAAAAGAAAATGATTTTGTAATATTGGTCGAAGGGTACTTTGATGTAATTTCTATGTACAAATTAGGTTTCAAAAATGTTGTAGGAATTTTAGGTTCTGCCTTTACAAAAGATCATGCCCTTGAATTACTGAAAGCAACTAACAAAGTAGTTACAATGTACGATATGGATGAATCTGGTCAAAAAGCCACTTTATCCACTATAGATGCTTTATTTGCTAAAGATTTCCAAATAGCAGTTTCGAAGTATCCTGCTAAAGATCCCGACGAACTAACCAAGAAGCACGATAACAAATACATCGCCGAAATATTAAAAAGCTCCTACAAATTTCATGAATTCATTGTTGATTATTATGCAGAAAAATACGATTTAGGCAATGAATTCGCTTTAGAGAAATATTTGAAAGAAATGTCAAGATGGTACAAAAAATTTGAAAATGTTGGAAGAATAAGTTATTTACAAAGTTTTATAGAAAATATTTCAAAAAAAACGGGAAAAGGCACCGAATACATTCAAAAAGTATTAGAAAGAACGTCTGCGCTCATACCTGAAAGTTCTGCTTCAAATGAGTCTAATTCTCAAACGAAAGATACTCTTTACGTAGAAAAGGATATAAGGTACGATATTGCAAAATCTTATTTATACCTATGGATTAAATATCCTCACTATAGAGAGATACTCAAAAATTATTTCAGCGAAGAAGATTTCTCTAGTCAATTGCTCAAAGAATTTTTTACTTTAACCTCACAAAGTTCAGATATCGGGTTTCTACTTGAAAATTCTTCAAAAGAACTAAGTGAATTGATAGTAGAGGTTTGGAAGATTGAATATTTCTTTAATCCGGAGAGGATTCTTTCTTCTTTAAAAGAGAGTATTAGAAGAACAAAAATAAATCAACAAATAGAAGAGTTGAAGAAAAAACTTCATGAAACAAAAGATCTTTCGGAAAAGACGAATATTACGTCTCAAATCATACAACTTTATTCTAAACTAAAAATAGTAAATTGAATAGTAGATTACACAATATTTTAAAAATGGATTTTATTTGTTTATTAAGCGATCTAATAACGTTCCCTATGGAGGTAAACTAATCGATGGAAAAGCTTAAGAAAAAGATAGATTTTTCAGAATTAATAGAAGAAATTGAAAAAATAGAGATTGTTGATCAAGATAAAATTAGGGTTAAAAGAGACAAAGAATGTTATATAGAAGAACTTGAAAAAGGTTTGGAAAACCTTATTGAAATAGCCAAAAAGAAAAATAATACCATAACTTATCAAGATATAGATGAATGCATACCTCATAATTTATCAGATGTAATTGATGGTAACTTTTTAGAAAAGATTCATGAAAAGCTAGAATCCGAAGGAATAGAAATTATGGAATCTTTTCCAGAGGACCAAGCCCAGGAGGAAGAAGAATTTTTTAACGAGGGTTTGGAAGAGCTTTTTCAAGAAAGGGAATCTCAGATATTTGACAACTCTGCCGTAAATGAACCCATAAAGATTTATTTGAGGGAAATAGGGGGGATCAAACTCTTAACCCCTTCCAGGGAAAGACAACTTGCGATAAGGGCTAAAAAAGGTGACAAAAAAGCCAAAGACGAATTAGTGAAGGCAAATTTAAGATTAGTAATAAGTATAGCCAAAAGATATACTGGAAGAGGATTAACCTTTTTGGATTTGATTCAAGAAGGGAACATTGGCTTAATTAGAGCTGTAGAAAAATTTGATTGGAAAAGAGGTTTTAAGTTCTCAACCTACGCTACTTGGTGGGTTAGGCAAGCAATAACAAGAGCTATAGCCGATCAAGCGAGAACAATTAGAATACCTGTTCATTTGGTTGAAACTATAAATAGGATGAATATAGTTATTAGAAAACATCTCCAAGAAACAGGTGAATATCCCACTACCGAAAAATTAGCAGAATTACTGGATAAACCGTTGGAAAAGATGGATGAGATTTTATTGGCAACTAAAGAAATCATTTCCGTTGATGCGCCTATAAGTGGTTCAGATGATGAAGAAGCTTATATAGGGGATTTTTTAGAGGACTCTGAAGCTGATCAACCAGAGGAAATTGCGGTAAGAATGATACTTAAAGAAGAAATTGAAAAAGTTTTAGAATCCTTAAGGCCCAAAGAAGCAACGGTGTTAAAAATGAGGTATGGTTTGCTTGATGGCAAGATGAAAACACTCGAAGAGGTTGGAAACTTCTTCAATGTCACAAGAGAGAGGATAAGACAGATTGAAGTAAAAGCTTTAAGAAAGTTAAGGCATCCCTCCAGAAGCTTGCAATTAAAAGAAATAAGCGATATGATAGAAAAGAAAGATATATAACGGGCGAAGGGGTGCAAATATACAATATGATATTTAATAGGAGTGTAAATACATGGAGAAAAATAAGGGGAATGATTTCCTCTTTTTGGAAAAAAGGTTCCCCTCTTTTCTAGAAAATGAGTTAGATGAGGAACAAAAAGAAGCTGTTATAAAATCAGAAGGAAGATCGATAATAGTTGCGGGTCCTGGCTCTGGTAAAACTAGAGTAATAACCTATAAAATTGCCTATTTGTTGAATAATGGAGTTAAACCTGAGAATATTTTACTAGTTACCTTCACTAGAGCGGCAGCAAAGGAAATGATAGAAAGAGTAAAGAATGTAACTAACAGAAACATGGACAAAATGCTTGCAGGTACCTTTCATCATATATGTAATTCTATTCTCAGAAGGTATGCTACGATTTTAGATTACAAAAATAATTACAGCATTCTCGACAAAGAAGATTCAAAAGATTTACTGAAAATGGCTAAAAGCGAGTACATCAAGGAAATCAGTGATAATTACAAACTTCCCAAAGAAGAAGTAATAATGAAAATTATAAGCTATTCATGTAATACATTAACCTCTTTAAGAGAAGCCATACTTGAAAGAGCTCCCTATTTGTTGAATTTTGAAAGAGATATTGAACAAATCTGGGGTATATATACCCAATTAAAAAAAGATATGAACGCCATGGACTATGACGATCTATTAGTAAATACTTTAGTTTTATTCAAAACTCATCCAGAAGTACTAAACAAGTGTTCAAGCCAATTTAAATATGTTTTAGTTGACGAATTTCAAGATACGAACAAAATTCAAATTGAATTGGTTGAGGCTTTATCCTCGGTTCATGGAAATTTGATAGTTGTTGGAGACGATTCTCAAAGCATATATTCTTTTAGAGGAGCTTTATTTAAAAACGTAAAAGATTTTATAGAAGATGACAGAACAAAAGTTTTCAAAATACAAAGTAATTACAGAAGTACCTCTGATATAGTAGGTTTTATTAATCATTTAATACCTTCTAACTCTGTACCTAAAGTCCTCAAGCCTATAAGAAAAAGTTATTTAAAACCTTTTGTTGTGGAAACTTTTGACGATTTGGAACAAGCCGATGCCGTAACCAAAATCATAAAAGATAAATTAAAAGAAGGTTTAGATTACAAAGATATCGCTGTACTATATAGATCACATTCACTATCTATGGTATTACAGCAAAAATTGGATTCAAAAGGTATTCCTTACAGAATACTATCGGGATTGAGATTCATCGAAACCGCACATATTAAAGATATATTGGCTTTTTTAAAGGTATTAAACAATCCTTTGGATAAGATTTCATGGATGAGAGTTTTAAAATTATTTCCTGGGATTGGTAACAAAACTGCATCAAAGATCTATGAAGAGATAGAAACTCGAATAAATGAGGAAAACGATAACATCTCAAATATATTGAAGGAAACTGAAATAAAAAAGTTCAAAACACCCCTGGAATTATTGACAAAACTTTTTGAAAAGAAAGAAAGTAGTCCTGATGAGTTGATAGATGTCATTTATCAAGATTTCTACCAAGAATATTCTTTCTTAACTTTTACTGATTCTAAATCAAGGAACATGGATATTGAAAGATTCAGTGAAATTGCCAGTCGATACGATTCCGTGGGTGCTTTTATAGAAGATTTGACGCTCAGTGAAGAGCTAGGGGTAATACCCGCGAACGATGAAAAAAAGAACGCCACGAACGGGGTCAATGATGAGAATAAGTTAACTCTCACAACGATTCATGGAGCAAAGGGGTTGGAGTGGAAAGTAGTTATTCTCATATCGGTGAATCCAGGAGATTTT
This sequence comes from Petrotoga mexicana DSM 14811, assembly GCF_002895565.1. Taxonomy (GTDB): domain Bacteria; phylum Thermotogota; class Thermotogae; order Petrotogales; family Petrotogaceae; genus Petrotoga; species Petrotoga mexicana. Next base: position 56,969 of record NZ_AZRN01000005.1, on the reverse strand, counting down.
CCCAACGGACTTGCAATTAAAGAACAAAAATTAGATGAAGAAGAAAGGCTCTTCTATGTTGCCATAACAAGGGCAAAGAATGAATTATACATTTTGAAACAACTGACTGGAACGACCAACCCTTATTTAAGGAATTCATTTTATTTTGTAAAAAAGGAAAACGATTTTATCAAAAAAATTCCTGAGGGAATGGTCAACCGTTTGAAAATCAATTATAAATAACGATAAATTATTTAAATTGTTATATTTAATTAATTTTTAATTAAGGTCTAATAATGTAAAATATCCACTGGCGTTTTCTTATTTTTTCAAATATACGAAAAATATATATATTTTACTAATATAAATTAAAATAAAGCAGAAGGAGGTGAACTCTCATTTTTGAGGGCACTTATTTAGTGGCTTCCCTTGAAATGAGAGAAATCTAAGTGCCAACGATTAATCAATTAATAAGATATGGAAGAAAATCTGTAAAGAAAAAGACCAAATCTCCTGCATTACGAGGTAACCCTCAAAAACGAGGTGTTTGTGTAAGGGTATCAACTATGACCCCGAAAAAACCTAATTCAGCTTTAAGAAAGATTGCAAGGGTTAAACTATCGAATGGAATTGAAGTAACTTGTTATATACCTGGAGAAGGTCATAACCTACAAGAACATTCTAACGTTTTGGTAAGAGGTGGAAGGGTAAAAGATTTACCTGGTGTAAGGTATAAGATAATCAGAGGAGCTTTGGATGCTGCTGGAGTTGAAGGTAGAAAACAAAGTAGAAGTAAATATGGTACCAAAAAACCAAAGGCTTAATAAGGAGGTTCTTTACTGAATGAGAAGAAGAACTGCTGAGAAAAGAAACATAGTTCCAGATCCCGTTTACGGAGATATTTTACTTTCTAAATTTATAAACAGGTTAATGTATGATGGGAAAAAATCTTTAGCTCAAAAAATAGTGTATTCTTCTTTGGAAAGATTGGCTGAAGCAACAAAAGAAGATCCAATAGAGGCTTTTCATAAAGCGATAGATAATGTTAAACCTGTGGTAGAAGTAAGATCAAGAAGGGTTGGGGGTTCAACATATCAAGTACCTTTTGAAGTACCTGAAAACAGAGCCACATCTTTAGCTATAAGATGGATAGTTACTTCTGCACAATCAAAAAAAGGAAGAGATATGATTAGTAAATTATCTCAAGAACTGATAGACGCGTACAACAATACGGGACCTGCCGTAAAAAAGAAAGAAGACGTTCACAGGATGGCTGAAGCGAATAGAGCTTTTGCACATTTCAGATGGTAGTATAGCAGTTTTAGGAGGGATTGTTTTGAAAGAAAGATTATACCCCATAGAAAAAATAAGAAATATAGGAATAGTTGCGCATATAGATGCAGGGAAAACAACTACTACCGAAAGAATTTTGTTTTATGCGGGGACAAAACACAAATTAGGGAATGTTGATGAAGGTACAACTGAAACAGATTGGATGGATCAAGAAAAAGAGAGAGGGATTACCATAACCTCCGCTGCAACGTCCGCCTTTTGGAAGGATCATAGGATAAATATAATTGATACACCAGGCCACGTTGATTTTACGGTTGAGGTGGAAAGATCATTACGTGTTTTAGATGGGGCGGTTGCCGTTTTTGACGCTCAAGTTGGAGTTGAACCACAATCTGAAACTGTTTGGCGGCAAGCTGACAGGTACAGAGTGCCGAGAATTGCTTTTATGAATAAAATGGATAAAATAGGAGCGAATTTTTTTAACGCTATACAAACAATGAAAGATAAGTTGGGTGCGAATCCTGTTGCTTTGCAAGTTCCAATAGGTTCTGAGTCGGATTTTGAAGGTGTAGTTGATTTACTAACTATGGAAGCACTTTATTGGAAAGATGAAAGTGGCCAAACAATCGAAAGAACCAGTATTCCAGATGATTTAATAGATTTTTGTGAATCGAAGAGAGAAGAGTTAATTGCCGCAATTGCGGAGGTTGATGAAGATATAATGGAACTTTATATAGAAGAGGAAGAAATTCCCCTGGCTAAATTAAAAGAAGCGATAAGAAAAGCCACTATTCAAAACAAAATAGTACCTGTTTTTTGTGGAAGTGCTTTTAAAAACAAAGGTATACAACCCGTGTTGGATGGAGTTATCGATTATCTGCCGTCGCCATTAGATATGCCCCCTGTTAAGGCGTTTGATGAAAGGACGGGGGAATATGTAAAAGATATTCATCCTTCCAAAGACGAAGATTTTTTTGCGTTGGCTTTTAAAATAATGGCGGACCCTTTTATTGGTAAGTTGACTTTTGCTAGAGTTTATTCCGGTACTTTAAATAAGGGCAGCTACGTGGTCAATACAACTAAAAATAAGACAGAAAGGGTATCTAGACTTGTTTTTCTCCATGCTGACAAAAGGGAAGAAGTTGATTACATAAGGGCTGGAGACATTGTTGGATTAATTGGCTTAAAGGATACTTCTACAGGGGATACACTCTCAGATAAAGAATGTAATATAGTTCTAGAAAAACTTGAATTCCCAGAACCTGTTATTTCGGTCTCCATAGAACCTGAAACCAAAGATGATGAAGCAAAATTGGGTAAAGCCCTAAATGCATTAACAGAAGAAGACCCAAGTTTAAGAAGCTACGTCGACCACGATACTGGAGAAACCATATTATCTGGAATGGGAGAATTGCACTTAGAAATTATCATTGAGAGAATTAAAAGAGAATACAAGGTGAACGTTAAAGTAGGTCAGCCGCGTGTAGCATATAAAGAAACAATAAAACTTCCAGCCGAAGCTGAAGGTAAATATATAAGGCAAACTGGAGGTCGTGGGCAGTACGGACATGTTAAACTTAGAATTGAACCGCTGCCTTTGAATAGCGAAAAAGAATTCGAATTTGTTGATAAAATAGTGGGAGGAGTCATACCAAAAGAATATATACCAGCCATAGAGAATGGTGTTAAGGAAAGTATGCAAGATGGCGTCTTATTGGGATATCCAATGGTGGCTATTAAAGTGGAAGTTTTTGATGGTTCATACCATGAAGTTGACTCTTCAGAAATGGCCTTTAAAATAGCTGCATCTATGGCTTTTAAAGATGCAGTAAAGAGAGCCAAACCAGTTTTGTTAGAGCCTGTCATGAAAGTGGACGTTACAACTCCTGAAGAATACATGGGAGATATAATTGCCGATTTAAGCTCAAGAAGAGGAAGAGTAGAGAGTTTTGAAAACGTGGGAGGAACGAATACCAGAATAATACATGCCCATGTTCCATTATCAGAATTATTCGGATACGCCACAGTAATGAGATCTCTTTCGCAAGGAAGAGCAACCAGTTCGATTCAATTTTCTCATTATGAGGAGGTTCCGGAGCAAGTAACTCAAAAACTCTTAAGTAGAGAATAAGTTCAATAATAATTTATAAGGAGGAGATAGAACAATGGCTAAAGAGAAGTTTGTTAGGGAAAAGACACACATGAACGTAGGAACTATCGGTCATATTGACCACGGGAAAACAACTTTAACCGCCGCTATATCCAAGGCTTTATCTTACAAAGGCTGGGCAGATTTTACACCTTTTGACATGATAGATAAAGCTCCTGAAGAAAAAGCAAGGGGAATCACCATCAACGTTTCACACATTGAATATCAAACAGAAAAAAGGCATTATGCACATATAGATTGTCCAGGTCATGCGGACTACATAAAAAATATGATAACTGGGGCAGCTCAAATGGATGGAGCTATTTTGGTTGTAGCCGCAACTGATGGTGTTATGCCACAAACAAGGGAACATGTTTTGTTGGCAAGACAGGTTAACGTTCCTGCTATAGCTGTTTTTATAAACAAAGTTGACATGGTTGATGACGAAGAATTAATAGACTTAGTAGAAATGGAAGTTAGAGATCTCCTAAGTAGCTACGAATTTCCTGGAGATGAAGTCCCAGTTGTTAAAGGTTCTGCCCTAAAAGCATTGGAAGAAGACAGCCCAGACGGTCCTTGGACACAAAAGATATACGAACTTCTAGATGCGATTGATAATTACTTTCCAGATCCAGTCAGAGAAACTGATAAGCCTTTCTTAATGCCCATAGAAGATATTTTCAGCATTACTGGAAGGGGAACGGTTGTTACTGGAAGAATCGAAAGAGGTGTTGTTCACACTGGAGATCAAGTTGAAATAGTTGGTTTGAGCTATGAAACAAAAAAGACTGTTGTAACCGGTGTTGAGATGTTTAGAAAGATATTGGATGAAGGTGAAGCTGGAGACAACGTCGGATGTCTTTTAAGAGGTATAGAAAAAGATGAAGTAAAAAGAGGTCAAGTCCTCGCCGCTCCAGGTTCAATTACTCCTCACAAAAAATTCAAGGCTGAGGTATACGTATTGAAAAAGGAAGAGGGAGGAAGACACACACCCTTTACCAAAGGTTACAGACCTCAGTTTTATATTAGAACAGCAGACGTTACAGGAACTCTTGTAGAATTTTCCAGCGGTGCAGAGATGGTAATGCCTGGTGACAATATCAATATGACAGTAGAACTGATTTACCCTGTAGCCCTTGAAGAAGGGATGAGATTCGCTATAAGAGAGGGTGGAAGGACAGTAGGAGCCGGTGTTGTTACAGAAATAATTGAATAATCAATTTGAATGTATTATTGTACGGGGAGCTTCAGCTCCCCTTACTAATGAGTTAAAAGGAGGCTTTTTAAAAAAATATGGCCAATAATAAGTACATAAAAATTAGATTGAAAGGATACGACCATAGATTACTAGATGAATCATCAAAAAAAATTATTGATGCCGTAAAAGATACCGAAGCTAAAGTTTCTGGTCCTATTCCATTACCAAATAAGAGAACTGTATATTCGGTAATAAGATCCCCACACAAATATTCATATTCAATGGAACAATTTGAAAAAGTTGTTCATAAAAGAGTTATATATATCTACAATGCTTCATCAGATACGGTTACTAAACTGTTGAAAGTCAATATTCCAGCAGGAGTATCTGTAGACATAAAGGCTTAATGCCATTGTAAATCTAAAAAAATTAAGACGGATATCATTCGGGCTCTGGAGGTGTGAAAATGAAGAGTATTTTAGGTAAAAAAGTTGCAATGACACGAATTTTTAAAGACGATAAAGCCATCCCGGTGACAGTTATCAAAGCTGGACCATGTGTGGTAGTTCAAAAGAAAACCGTAGAAACAGATGGATATAACGCTATACAGATAGGTTTTGAAGAGATACCGGAAAGAAAAGCAAACAAACCATTGATGGGTCACTTCAAAAAGGCACAAGTGCAACCCATGAGATATTTAAGGGAATTTAGAGTAGACAATGTCGATGATTACGAAATCGGTCAAAAAATTGATGTATCAATTTTTTCTGAAGGAGAAAAGATTGATTTAATAGGTAAATCAAAAGGCCGAGGATACTCAGGAGTTATGAAAAGATGGAACTTTTCAGGGGGAGAGAAAACTCACGGTTCAAAATTTCATAGAGATCTAGGATCAACAGGAAATGCATCCTATCCTTCTAAGGTATTCAAAGGGAAAAAAATGGCTGGTCAATACGGAAATGAAAGGGTAACCATTCAAAACTCAGAGGTAGTTTACATTGATGTACAAAACAATCTAATAGCGGTCAAAGGTGGAGTCCCAGGAGCGAGGGGCGGATTAGTAACAATAAGAGAAGCCGTTAAGGCTAAACGCCCAAAAATGAAGTAAGGAGGTCAATTAAAAAATGTCACAGATAGATGTATACAACATTAAAAATGAAAAAGTGGGAACGTTAGATATTAAAGATGAAATTTTTAATATCGACCCAAATATGGATGTACTATATAGATACGTGGATATGCAATTAACCAACAAAAGGGCAGGTACAGCTTCGACAAAAACTAGAAGTGAAGTCAGGGGAGGAGGCCGAAAACCGTGGCCTCAAAAGCATTTAGGTAGAGCAAGAGCCGGATCAATTAGATCTCCTATTTTCCGACACGGTGGAGTAGCTTTTGGACCAAAACCTAGGGAATTTCACAAAGATCTCAACAAAAAAATGAAAAGATTAGCATTAAAATCTGCATTGAGTGTCAGGTATAGAGAAAATAACTTAATTGTTTTGGATGATGTTAAATTTGAAAAACCTAGAACAAAAGATGTAAAAAATATTTTGACCCAATTTGGTATGGATGGTACAAAGGTCTTATTTTTATTTCCTTATAAGCAAGAACAATACGAAAACTTCAAATTGTCTGCAAGAAATTTACCAAAGGTGAAAGTAATTATTGCTGATAATCCTGGACAAAATAAAAAAAATGTGGATGGTTTGAATGTATTTGATTTAATAAACAATGAGAAAATTGTACTTACCAAAGAAATGGTGAATAAAATCGAGGAGGTGATCGGCTGATGGAGCTTCAAAAAGCGTACGATATTATTACTAGGCCGATCTTAACAGAAAAAACTTATTCTCTCATGCAAGAACGAAAATATACATTTGAAGTTGCGAAAGATGCTACCAAACCAGAAATAAAGGAAGCCATCGAAACAATATTCAAAGTCAAAGTAGAGAAAGTGTACGTAATGAATATGAAGCCGAAACCGAAAAGATTAGGAAGAAGTGAAGGATATACAAGAGGATGGAAAAAAGCAATAGTTAAATTAGGAGAAGGTTACGTAATTAGAGAATTGCAAGGCAGTTTGTAAGAGAGGTGAATAAATAATGGCGTTAAAACAATACAAACCCGTAACACCAACGCGAAGATATATGACGACTTCTGATTTTTCCGAATTATCAAAAGTCAAACCCGAAAAAAGTTTGTTGGAACCTTTGAAAAAAACTGGAGGAAGGAACCATTACGGTCGAGTTACAATGAGGCATCGTGGTGGTGGACATAAAAGAAAATACAGAATAATCGACTTTAAAAGGAATAAAGAGAATATTCCTGCAAAAGTTGCTTCAATAGAATACGACCCCAACAGAAGTGCAAGGATAGCTTTATTGGTATACGCCGATGGGGAAAAAAGGTATATATTATCTCCCAAAGGATTAAAAGTTGGAGAAACTGTAATGAGTGGTGCAAATGCTGAAATCAAAGTTGGCAACTGCTTACCTTTGGAGAACATTCCTTTGGGTACACTTGTGCACAACATAGAATTTGAACCAGGCAGAGGTGGAAAAATAGCAAAATCTGCAGGGACCTATGCTCAGTTAATGGCTAAAGAAGGTAAATATGCACTTTTAAAAATGCCTTCTGGAGAATTGAGAAGGGTTCGTTTGAGTTGTATGGCTACCATCGGTGTAGTAAGCAACGAAGAACACTCCAATGAAGTTTACGGTAAAGCAGGAAAAACTAGATGGTTAGGAAGAAGGCCTAAAGTAAGAGGTATGGTACAAAATCCAGTAGACCATCCAATGGGTGGTGGAGAAGGAAGGAGCAAAGGTCACATTCCTAAATCCCCATGGGGGACCCCTGCTAAAGGATATAAAACAAGAAGAGGAAAAAAACAATCCGATAAATTTATTGTAAGAAGAAGGGTAAAGTAGACACTTTGGATGGGAAACGTGGCAAAGGGACGCTAACAGAAGCTTTAGAGTTTCTAAAGTGTCTAAAACATGAAAAGCAAGGAGGTGCAGTAGGTGGGAAGATCTTTAAAGAAAGGTCCATATGTTCATCCGAGTCTTATTAAAAAAATTAGAGAGATGAACGAAAAGGGTGAAAAAAAAGTCATTAAAACTTGGTCAAGAGCTTCAATGATCCTTCCAGAAATGGTTGGGCACACAATAGCAGTTCATAACGGAATGAAACACATACCGGTTTATATAACTGAACAAATGATCGGTCATAGATTAGGTGAATTTTCTCCAACCAGAAGGTTTGGAGGGCATCCGGACAAAAAAGCGGTTAAAGGAAAGTTAGAAAAGCAAGGTTGAGGAGGGTAGTTTATGGCTACTAATAATGTTTCCAGAGTTCAAGAAGATGGTAGAAAAGTAAAAAGGTCTGTTTATCATAGATTGAGAAAAGAAAAAGAAGCTGCTGAACCAATTGTTGAAGCTAGGGCAGTTACAAAGTATGTAAGAATATCACCAAAAAAAGTTAGATCCATGGCCAACTCAATAAGAAATAAAGATATAAGTGAAGCACTTCAAATACTCACTTTCAGTCCAAAAAAATCAGCACGTATACTATACAAAACTTTGATGTCCGCGATAGCCAACGCCGAGAATAATTTTGGGTTGAACGCTGAAAATCTTTATGTTTCTGAAATAATGGTGAATGAAGGCCCTAGACTAAAAAGACTATGGCCAAGGTCTCATGGAAGAGCAGATATTCTTCAAAAAAGAATGAGCCATATTTATATAACCGTGAGAGACAAAAGTGCCGATAAATAAAGTGAGGTGAATTAAGTGGGATCAAAAGTGCATCCAAACGGCTTCAGGCTTGGAAACAATAAAAATTGGAAATCTGTATGGTTTAACGAAAAGAATTATTCTGATTATTTACATGAAGATGAAAAGATAAGAAATTATCTAAAATCAAATTACGAAGCTGCCGGAATTTCAGATATATTAATTGAAAGACCCAGCGATTCGTTAATAAGAATAGATATCTATGGTGCAAGACTAGGGATTTTGATCGGACGAAAAGGTTCAGAGATAAAAAAAATTAGAGATGATTTGAAAAACATAGTGGGCGATAAAAATGTTAAGGTCTACGCTCAAGAAGTAAAAAATCCTTACGTTGATGCTCAACTCATAGCTGAAGATGTATCGGGTCAACTTCAAAGAAGGGTTTCGCACAAAGTTGCCATGAAAAGAGCTATAAGCAACGCCATGAGAAGAGGCGCTAAAGGCGTGAAAATTATGGTTTCTGGCAGGCTTGGTGGTGCTGAAATAGCAAGAACAGAATGGTATATGGAAGGAAGATTACCTCTTCAAACCTTAAGATCAAACATAGATTACGCTATCGTTCATTCTCAAACTAAATACGGCACCATAGGAATAAAGGTATGGGTCTATCATGGAGATACGATAATTCAATAATGTTTCCAAATGGATGGGCTACCAGATGAAGAGGCAAAGTCTTCTGCTCATCCTAAAAGGTAAGGAGCGGAGTGAAGATATCTTTCCCCATCCTTATGGATGGAGCTACGAAATGAAGGGACAAAATATTGTGTTCTTCCTTAGGGTGGGGAGCGGGGCAAAGGGGCGCTAAAGCATGCTAAAGATCGTAGAAATGGTAAAAAAGGAGGAAATCCTAAATGTTAATGCCTAAAAGAGTGAAATACAGAAAACAACAACGCGGAACAGTCAAAGGAATGACAAAAGGTGCTAGTTTGGTACATTTTGGTGACTGGGGATTAAAAGCGATGGAAAGTTCATGGATAACCGCTCAACAGATAGAAGCATGTAGGTTATCTATGGTTAGAACCTTAAAAAGAACAGGAAATATTTGGATTAACGTTTTTCCAGATAAACCAGTAACTTCCAAAGGTATTGGAACAAGGCAAGGAAAAGGTAAAGGTGATGTAGAAGGTTGGGTAGCGGTTGTAAAGAAGGGAAGGGTAATGTTTGAGATAGGTGGAGTCGATGAAGCAACTGCCAAAAGGGCCTTAGAGTATGCCGCCTCCAAGCTACCGATAAGGACTAAGATAGTTCAAAGATATGAAATAGGAGGGGAGCTCTGATGAGAATAACTGAGATGAGAGAATTAACAGACGAAGAGCTCAATGAAGAATTAAACAATTTAAAGGAAAAATTATTTCAATTGAGGTTTCAACTTGAACTTGGACAACTAAAAAATTCTTCAAGTATCAAGCAAGTAAAGAAAGATATAGCTCGAATAAAGACCATCCTCAAAGAAAGGGAACTCGGAATAAGGAGGTAAATTTCATGTCTAAAAAGATAATAACGGGAAAAGTTGTCAGCAATGCGATGGACAAAACGATAACGGTAGAAACAGACAGACTTACCAAACATCCCAAATACCACAAATTTGTTAAAAAAACCAGAAGATACCATGCACATGACGAAAATAACGAATGTGAGATCGGTGATATTGTTGAAATAGAAGAATCTAGAAAGCTTTCCAAAACAAAGGCTTTTGTTTTAAAAAGAATTGTGAGAAAAAATATTTTATCGGAAGAAGTTGAAACACCCGAGTCAGTTGAAGAAGAAGTACAAGAAGCCTTTGGAGGTGAGGTTGATGGTACAACTAGAGAGTAAAGTTAGAGTCGCTGATAACTCTGGAGCAAAAGTTTTAAGAGTTATTAAAGTACTCGGAGGATTTCATAAATCAAAAGGAACCGTTGGAGACACCGTTGTTTGCTCCGTTAGGGAAGCCATACCTCACACAGATTTGAAAAAAGGTCAAGTAGTTCAAGCCGTTATTGTCAGAACGAAAAAAGAGATAAAAAGGAAAGATGGAACCTATATTAGATTTGATGACAATGCTGCAGTACTAGTTGATAAAAATAAATTACCTTTAGGGACGAGGGTTTTTGGCCCAGTAGCCAGAGAAGTGCGGGAAAAAGGCTATGCGAAAATAGCATCGTTAGCAAAAGAAGTTTGGTGAGGTGAAAATATGTATAAAATAAAAAGAGATGACACTGTAATAGTAATTTCTGGAAAAGATAAAGGAAAAAGAAGCAAAGTTTTAAGGGTTATACCAAAGGATAAAAAAGTTATTGTAGATAATGTAAACGTCGTCAAGAAACATCAAAGGCCCACTCAAAAGATGAGGGAAGGGGGAATTATCGAGCAACCCAGTCCTATTGATATTTCAAACGTTATGTTAGTTTGTCCAAATTGTGATCAAAAAACAAGAGTGGGATTTAAATTTCTTGAAGATGGAAGTAAAGTAAGATATTGCAAAAAATGTGGTGAAATAGTAGAGAAGTCTTAATTCATTCAAATTTTGAAAACTTGTAAAAATCAAGTAGGTAAGGTAAGAAGCAAAAAGGAGGACTATCAATGGAGAAAGTTCAGTATATACCTCTGAAAGACAGGTACAAAGAAGTAGTAATTCCCTCTATGATGAAAGAATTTAACTACAAAAACGAATTACAAGTCCCAAAACTTGTGAAGATAGTTGTTAATATGGGAGTTGGAGAAGGCTCTAGGAACAGAGCTGTTGTTGAAAAACATGCTCAAGAGTTAACAAAGATAGTCGGGCAAAAAGCCTTAATAACCAGGGCAAAGAAAAGTGTTGCCAATTTTAAGGTTAGAGAAGGGATGCCAATAGGGGTAAAAGTAACTTTGAGAGGATGGAAAATGTATAATTTCTTGTATAAATTAAACCATGTTGTATTACCAAAATTGAGGGACTTTAGAGGATTACCATCCGATTCTTTCGATGGAAGAGGTAATTATACCTTTGGAATTCCCGAACAACTAATTTTTCCAGAAATTAGGCCTGATGACATAAATAGAGTTCAAGGTATGGATATAACAATCGTTACCACAGCAAAAACTGATGAAGAAGCCAGGAAATTACTAGAATATTTTGGTTTCCCGTTACAAAAAAAATAAATGGAGGGTGTGAGTAATGGCAAAAAAGGCACTTATAGAAAAATCTAAAAGAACTCCAAAGTATAAAACAAGAGAGTACTCACGATGTAAAGTATGTGGTAGACCAAGAGCTGTTTATAGAGAATTTGGTTTATGTAGGATATGTTTCAGAGAAAAAGCTCTAGAAGGTAAACTTCCTGGAGTTAAGAAGGCTAGCTGGTAAGGAGGGAAAAACGAATGTGGAGCGATCCGGTAGCTGATATGCTAACCAGAATAAGGAATGCCAATTCGGTGTTCAAAGAAAGTGTTGAAATACCCGCTTCGAACTTAAAAAGAGACATTTTAGAAATAATGAAAAAAGAAGGATTTATCAATGATTATAAATTTATAGACGATGGTAAGCAAGGAATACTCAAAGTCTATCTAAAGTACAAAGGTACTAGAAGAGACAAAAAACCTATAATGGAAGGAATCATAAAGGTTTCAAAAAGCGGAAGAAGAGTATATGTTAATACCCGTAACATACCAAAAGTCAAAGGTGGATTAGGTATAGCTATACTCTCAACGTCCTTAGGAGTAATGACCGATAAAGAAGCGAGAGATAAAAAAGTTGGTGGAGAAGTAATCTGTTATGTATGGTGAGGAGGTGCCTAGATGCCACAATCGAGAATAGCTGATAAACCAACAATTATTCCTGATGGTGTAGAATTATCTGTGGATGGACAAACAATAAAAATCAAAGGTAAAAACGGTGAATTAAGTCTAAATTTACCCGAATATTTAGAAATTAATAGAGATAACAACGAATTAATGATTAAGTCAAAAGAAGGCGTGGTTAAAAGAAGTTCCGACGAAAAACGATTAAAAGCGCTCAGAGGCACGTTCACATCTCATGTGAGAAACATGATTAAAGGTGTAACTGAAGGATACCAAAAAGAATTGGAGATTACTGGTATTGGGTACAGAGCGCAACTTCAAGGGAAAAATTTAGTCTTGAATATTGGTTATTCAAAGCCGGTAGAATTTCCGGTGCCTGAAGGAATAACAATAGAGGTTCCACAACCCACACGAGTGGTGGTTAAAGGTATAGATAAATACAAAGTTGGAGAAGTCGCTGCAAGAATAAGAAGTTTGAGAAAAGTTAACGTATACAGCGGTAAAGGTATAAAATACGTTGGAGAAAGTGTTTTAAGAAAAGAAGGAAAGAAAGTTTAAAACATTTCCGCAAAGGAGGTCCCTTTTAAATTGATAAAACAATTAGACAAAAAAGCCCTTAGACGAAAAAGGCATTTAAGAGTGAGAAAAAACGTTAGAGGAACACCAGAAAAACCAAGACTAACAGTCTTTAAAAGTCAAAAGCATATATACGCTCAAATAATAGACGATACCAAAGGTGTCACATTGGTGTCTGCTTCAACAACCCAAAAACAATTGAAAGAAAAATTAGAAAAAACATGGGATGAAAACGCTGCAAAAGAAGTAGGGAAACTTATAGCTGAAAAAGCAAAAGAAAAAGGTATAACAGAAATAGTTTTTGATAGAAGCGGTTACAAATACCATGGAAAAGTAAAAGCTCTTGCTGAAGCAGCAAGAGAAACGGGCTTAAAGTTTTAGGAGGTGTTGGTAATTTATGCCGAGCGATCAGAAAGTAAAAGCTACTGATGCTGCAAATGAATTAGAAGAAAGAGTAATTGAAATTCGAAGGGTCAGTAAAGTAACTAAAGGTGGAAAAACTATTTCATTTCGAGCTGTTTCAGTAGTAGGTAATAGAAATGGAAAAGTAGGATTAGGAGTTGGGAATGCCCGGGAAGTTCCACAAGCCATCAGAAAATCAATTGAAAATGCAAAGAATAATATAATAGAAGTCCCCGTTAGAAATGGAACCATTCCTTACGAAACAATCGGTGAACAAGATGCTTCCACCGTATTACTGTTCCCAGCAGGGCCAGGTACCGGTGTTATAGCTAGTTCAGCTGTAAGAGCCGTTGTTGAATTAGCAGGAATAGATAATATTCTAAGTAAATCCATTAGTTCAACGAACGTATTAAATTTAGCTAAAGCCACTTACAATGGATTAAAAAAGCTAAGATCTCCTCAAGAAATTGCAAAGTTGAGAGATTTAACTGTAAAACAAGTATTTTTTGGTGCACACGAGGGGGTATGAGCGATGTCAAGCCTAAAAATAAAATTAGTAAGAGGAAGAGCAGGGAAGAACAAAAGACAATTAGCTACTCTCGATGCTTTAGATTTAACTAGAAAAGATAAAGTAGTAATAAAACCTGACAATCCTCAAATTAGAGGAATGATAAGGACTGTACATCACTTAGTTGAGTGGGAAGAAATCGATTCTTAATTAAACAAACTGTAAATAAGGAGGCTATATACATGCCACTTAAAATTGAAGATCTAAAACCTACACCAGGATCAAGAAAACCCAAAAAAAGGTTAGGAAGAGGAATTGGCTCAGGATTAGGAAAAACATCCGGAAAAGGGCACAAAGGTCAAAAGGCTAGAGGAAGTGGTAAAATCGGTAAAGCCTTTGAAGGTGGACAAACAAACATTATTAGAAGGACTCCAAAATTTGGATTTTCTAATAAACCATTCAAAAAAGTATATTCTGTTGTAAACGTAGAAACATTAGAAAAGTATTTCTCAGAAAATGAAGAAGTAACTCCAGATATACTTCTAGAAAGGAAAGTAATAAAAAAATTGAACGATGGAGTAAAAATATTAGGAAAAGGAGAAATATCAAAACCTCTTGTTGTCAAAGCTAACTTTTTCTCTCAAACTGCTAGAGAGAAAATTGAAGCTGTTGGCGGGAAAATAGAGGTGATTGAATAACATGTTCAAAGCCTTTAGGAACGTTTTTAGGATTCCTGAATTAAGGGATAGGGTTATATTCACCTTTTTAGCGTTGATAGGGTTTAGGATAGGTATTTACATCCCCATTCCGGGAATAAATATTGAGGCATGGCAATCTGCTTTAAGTGGAGCAGCCCAAGGAGCGGTTGGAGGATTCATCGGTTTTTTTGACGTTTTTGCTGGGGGAGCATTAAGCAATTTATCTATATTTGTTCTCTCAGTAACACCCTATATTACAGCTTCGATCATTTTTCAACTTCTCTCTTCTATAATACCTAGTTTAAAAGAAATGTTGAGAGAAGGTGAAAGTGGGAGAAAAAAATTCGCTCATTACACCAGGATGTTAACGTTAGTGTTAGCTTTTGGGCAAGGATTATTAATGTCCATAGCTGCCAACAATTACAGATCCCCCAACCTATCACCAGTCCTCTTTGTAACTTTAGCAACCGTTTCTATAGCAGCAGGAACGATGTTTTTACTATGGATAGGTGAATTAATCACCGAAAAAGGAATAGGAAACGGAGTATCTGTTTTAATATTTGCAGGTATAGTATCGAGGTATCCTACATATGCAGCAGAAGCTCTCATAGGTTTAACTCCGTTAGAATGGATACTCTTAGCGGCTGTTGCCATATTTATAGTAATAGCCGTGGTAGCGGTTCAAACCTCTGAAAGAAGAATTAATATTCAGTATGCAAAAAGAGTGGTCGGCACCAAAATTTATGGAGGTTCCTCAACATATTTACCTATTAAGGTAAACGGTGGAGGGGTAATTCCAATAATCTTTGCTTCGGCTATCATGACTCTACCCAGTATGATTGCTGGAGTGACAAACACGACGGTAGACGATAGACTATTCGCCATAGGTGCTCCACTTTACCTTGTGTTGTATGGTTTGTTGGTTTTCTTTTTTACATACTTCTACAGTTCTGTTGTTATGGATCCAAACGATGTAGCTGATAATATAAGAAATTATGGTGGGTTCATACCAGGTTTAAGACCAGGAAAGCCGACTGTTAATTACATTACTTCAGTTATGACCAGAGTAACGTTCATAGGAGCTATCTTTTTGGTTGTAATCGCTTTGGTTCCCTACTTTATCAGAGGTGCTTCAGGGATGCAGCAAATCTGGATAGGTGGTACCAGTACCCTAATAGCAGTAGGAGTTGCTTTAGACATAGTTCAACAGATGGAGCAACACATGATAGTTAGACAGTATGAAGGTTTTATGAAAAAAGGAAGGCTACGAGGAAGGAGATGAATTTTCATTGAGACTTTTATTTTTCGGACCCCCTGGTGCAGGTAAAGGAACCCAAGCAAAAAGGGTAGCCAAGGAGTTTGATGTTGTACATATATCCACCGGAGATATTTTAAGAGACGCTGTTAGCAAAGGTACAGAATTAGGTAAAAAGGCTAAAGCAATTATGGATCGTGGTGAATTAGTTTCAGATGAAATAATGAATAGTTTGGTAAAAGAAAAATTGGAAGAATTAGATTCTTTTATTCTTGATGGTTATCCTAGAACTTTAGATCAAGCAAAATTTTTGGATCAAGCAACAAAAGAGTTAAAAAAAGAAATAGATGCGGCAGTACTAATCGACGTTTCCGAAGAGGAAATAGTAAAAAGGATAAGTAATAGAAGGGTCTGCCCAAACTGTGGAAAAGTATATAATTTAATTACACTTAAACCAAAAGAAGACGAAAAATGTGATGTATGTGGTACAAAATTAATTCAAAGAGACGATGACAAAGAAGAAGTAGTCAGAGAAAGGTATAAAGTATATAAGAAAAATACCGAGCCCGTAATAGAATATTATAGAAAAAATAACAAAATAATTACAATAGACGGTGTCCAAAATATTGAAGACGTTACAAAAGAATTGTTTAATATACTAAGGAGTTTTAATAAATAATGATAATAATTAAGACTGATCAAGAAATAGAAATGATGAGACGGGCTGGAAAAAAGCTTGCCCGTCTTCTTGACGCTTTACTTCCAGAAATAGTAAAAGAAGGCGTTAACGGAGAAAGTATTGAAAAATATGTTTTAGAATACATGGAAAAGGAAGATGCTATACCCACCTTCAAAGGATATAACGGTTACAAATATGCGATCAACTTTTCTGTAAATGAAGAAGTTGTTCATGGATTTCCATTGAGAAGTAAAGTTTTAAAAAATGGCGATGTTGTATCCGTAGATTGTGGTTTAACCTACAAAGGGTACATAGCAGATTCCGCCAGAACCTACATAATAGGACAAGTTTCTGAAAGGGAAAAAGAATTGGTTGAAGCGACCAAAGAATCTTTGTACATGGGTATAAAAAAAGCTGTTGTTGGTAATACCATTAGTGACATTGGACACGAAGTTCAAACTTACATTGAAAGTAAAGGTTTTTCTGTAATAAGGGAATACGTAGGTCACGGCGTAGGAAGGAAATTACATGAAGATCCTCAAATTCCAAATTATGGAAGACGGGGTAGAGGTCCAAAAATAAGAAAAAACATGACCCTCGCAATAGAACCGATGGTATCTATGGGCAGTTACGAAGTAGATATTTTAGAAGACGGTTGGACAGCGGTAACCAGGGATAGATCAAAAGCCGCACATTTTGAGCATACAATTGCCGTGACAGAAAATGGTCCAGAAATACTAACACAACTATGATTTAAGGGTTTATTTTTGTGGTCAACAGGGAGAATCCTTACTTTATCCCTTTTATCCTTGTGGGTGGGCTGTGGGCGAAGGGGCGCAAATAATGACTAAGCGCAGCTTACATAAAAAGTTCTAAAAATCATTATCCAAAATTAAGTATCTGGTTTTAAAAAGGTTACAGGGCGAAGCCCTCCATACCCTTTTCCTAAGGGTGGGATCCCGTCTTCAAAAAGGGATAAAGATTCTTTTATCCTTATGAGTAAGTTGAGGGGTCTAAGAAGGGACCGCAGGTCCCCCTTCCACATGGGTGGGGAGCGGGGGAAGGGCGCTAAATCGTACTTTACAGTTACGGTTTCTAATGACAGTAAAAATCCCTGAAAAAGGAGGGATTGTATTGGCTAAAAAAGACGTCGTTGTTATGCAAGGATATATAATTGAAGCTTTACCTAACGCTACTTTTAAAGTTAAATTAGATAATGGGCATGAAATATTAGCCCACATTTCTGGGCGAATGAGAAAGAATTTTATAAAAATACTTCCAGGAGACCGAGTTACTGTGGAAGTCTCCGTTTACGATTTAAGCAAAGGAAGAATAGTGAAAAGAGAAAAAGTCAACAAGAATTAAAAAATAGATCTCTACAGAGGGCAAGAATCAAAAAGGAGGAAATAAATTATGAAGGTCAGGGCTTCTGTAAAAAAACGATGTGAGCACTGTAAAATAGTAAAAAGAGGCGGAAAAGTTTGGGTTGTATGTTCAAAAAATCCAAAGCACAAACAAAGACAAGGATAATACCATAAAAGTATAATAACATAAAAGTATAATAACATAATAAGAATTTCTTTATGAGGAGGACAAAAGGATGGCGCGTATTTTAGGTGTTGAAGTACCAGATAATAAAGCGTTATTTGTAGGATTAACATATATTTATGGAATAGGTAGAAAAACAGCACTTGATATATTAAATAACTTAGAAATAGACCCTAACAAAAGAGCAAAAGAACTAACAGACGATGAAATTTCAAAGTTAACTCACTACATAAACGAAAATTATAAAGTTGAAGGTGAACTAAGGCAAGAGGTTAATAAAAATATCAGACGTTTGATAGACATTGGTAGTTACAGGGGGAAAAGACATAAAGCGGGGTTACCTGTAAGAGGTCAGAAAACCCACTCCAACGCAAGAACCAGAAAGGGACCAAGACTAACCAAGATCAAAAAAAGATAAAGCTAACTGAGCTTCTCATCATCCTTAAGGCTAAGTTGTGGGGTTTAAGGGACCGCAGGTCCCTCTTCCACATGGGTGGGGAGCGGGGCGAAGGAGCGCTAACACATAAAATCAAGTTTTTAAGGAGGCTTTTAAATAAATGGCAAAAAAAGGAGTAAAGCAAAGAACCAAAAAAAAGAAAGCTGCTCCCGAAAAAGCAGCTGTACACATTCATTCAACCTTCAACAACACAATCGTTACATTAACAGATACTGAAGGTAGGCCAATAATATGGTCTAGTGGCGGAAATGTTGGATTTAAAGGAGCCAAAAAAGGGACTCCATTCTCAGCTCAAATGGCCTCAGATAAAGTTGCAAAAGAAGCTCTAAATCTGGGGGTAAAAAGGGTCGATGTATATGTTAAAGGGCCAGGTTCTGGAAGAGAATCCGCTATTAGGGCTTTACAGGCTGCAGGTCTAAATGTAGAAAGTATAAAAGATGTCACCCCTATACCTCACAACGGTTGTAGGCCAAAAAAGAAAAGATTCTAATTAAGGAGGGAAAGAATTAATGGCGAGGTACATAGGACCACTAGAAAAATTATCTCGACGCGAAGGAATAAACCTTTATTTAAAAGGGAAAAGAAGCTACACTGAGAAATCAGCCCTTAGAAAAAGAAATTACATTCCGGGACAACACGGAAGACAAAAACAAAAATTGACTCAATACGCTATGCAATTAAGATCAAAACAAGCCTTAAAAAGAATGTACGGCTTAATGGAGAAACAATTCAGAAACACTTTTGAAGAAGCAGAAAGATCCCCAAGCGGAGAAACTGGAGAAGTTTTGATGCAACTCTTAGAAAGAAGGCTAGATTCTGTAGTTTATCAAATGGGTTTCGCACCAAACAGAAGAACGGCAAGGCAAATAGTAACTCATGGACATATATTAGTTAACGGAAAAAAAGTGAATATTCCATCTTACAGAGTTAAAGTAGGGGATGTAATAGAAGTTAAAGAAAAGAGTCGCAACATACAACAAGTACGAGAAGGATTAGAATTAGTGCAAGAAGGATATAGAAATATTCCCAATTGGGTAAACGTGGAAATTGAAAATTATAGAGGAACTTTTGAAAGGCTACCAAATATTGATGAAATGGATGTTCCTGTACCTTTAATTAACATCATAGAGCTTTACTCTAAGTAAAAAGTATTATTTATTTGAAACACAAAATATCACCTCGCTCATAAGGGGCAGGAAAGGAGGTGTGCTCTGATTCCCCAATAAGGATCAGAGAAAATATGGAGATATTAATAAAACCTGAAAAATTTAGGATAGTTGAAAAGGAAGAGCAAGATGAATATAACTACTCAAAATACGAATTGTTTCCTCTGGAAAAAGGATATGCTATAACTTTAGGTAATGCTTTAAGAAGGGTGTTGTTATCGTCCATTCCATCTTTGGCTATAACCGGGTTACGTATCCCAGGAAAATTACATGAATACGACACAATAGAGGGTATAAAAGAAGACATCATTGAAATAACTTTAAACTTAAAAAAGGTTCAATTAAAGGTTGACGACATTGAAAGTCTCAACGAGATAGATTACCCAATTTTATTAAGCTTGAGGAAGAAATACAAAGCAGGTCAAGTCATAAAAAGTGGGGACATAAAAACTCCGGCAGGAGTAGAAATAGCCAACCCAAATTTTGTTATAGCCCATGTAAATAAAGATATGGAAGTAGACTTTGAATTGTACGCTCAAGCAGGGAAAGGTTTCATTCCTGCCCAAGAATTGACATTTCAAAGTGACATCGAATATATATTCATCGATGGAGTGTTCAGTCCCGTTCTTAAAGTTAACTATTTAACCGAAAATATCCGTGTGGGAAGAAGAACTGACTACGATAAGCTAATACTTGAAATTTGGACGAAAAAAAACATAACACCCACCGAAGCATTAAAAGAAGCAACAAAAATTTTAATGGAACATTTTGATTTCATTTCCAAACTTTGGGAAAAAGAAGGAGAAGAGGGCGCTATAGAACAAATGGAAGTTTCAGTTGAAAGAGAGGAAGAAGAAGAGGAAGAAGCGGAAGAAAATATTTTTGGGTTGCCAAAAGATTTAGTGGAAACTCAGATTGATTCTTTGGATTTAACGAAAAGAGCTAAAAACTGTTTAAAAAGAGAAAAAATAGACACCATTGGAGAACTATTAAAAAGAAGACCTGCTGACCTTCTTAAAATCAAAAACTTTGGAAGAAAATCTTTAGACGAGATAAAAAAAGAGCTAAGTGAGAAATTTGATATAGATTACGAAAAATTACACCAAGAAGAAAGGGGGAACACCTTCGATGAGGCATAGAGTCAAAACTAAAAAATTAAATAGATATGCTTCCCATAGAAAAGCGTTGTTGAATAATTTGGCTAGAAGTGTATTTGAATCTGAAAGTATAATCACTACTACCGCAAAAGCAAAAGCCGTAAGGCCCCTTGTTGAAAGAATAATCACCAAAGCCAAGGAAGCTAATTCGACTGATCTCCCAGAAAGGAGAGTAGCTTTAAACAGGGATATAAACAAACACTTCAACGACAGAAAACTAGTCTACAAAATAGTACATGAGATCGCACCCCGATACGAAAATAGAAACGGTGGTTACACAAGAATATTAAAAATCGGTTATAGAAAAGGTGACGCTTCAGAATTATCTATACTCCAATTACTCCCAAAAGAAGAATAACTTAAACAATGACGCCCAGAACGGGCGTCATTGTTTAATATATCAGTAGGACTATAAGCCGGATTCTGTCAAGTTGACCATTAATCTACGCGGTCTACCCAGAAGGCGGACACTCAAGTCTCTCGGCGGGCAAACCTCTGGCCTTCTTGCTTGACCTTGCTCAAGATAGAGGTTACCAAGCTGTCAGATCGCTCTGACACTGGTGAGCTCTTACCTCACCGTTCCACCCTTGCCTTTCGGCGGTCTTCTTTTCTATGGCCCTATTCAGGGATCACTCCCTCTGGTTGTTAACCAGTATCTTGCCCTTAGAGTCCGGACTTTCCTCAAAATAGGCCAAGTATGCCTACTCGCGATCAACCGTCCTACTTCAATTATTCAAATAGTTAAAATATTTTCCCTGATAGGAACCCCTCTCTCTCATCGTATCTTCAATTAAGTTTAAAATCTTTATTTTAGAAATTCCCCAATTTCCATGTAACGTTCCGGTTTTTGGAGGATCGGCAACAAGCCTATGAATCACGACCTGTGGATCCAAGTATTCCAAGAAAGTAATTACCCTTTCTACAAAATCATCCAGCGTCAAAGGTACAAATTCTCCACTTCTATACAAATCGGCAAGTTTTGTATTCTCAACGATATACAAAGAATGCAATTTTACACCGTCAACCTTCAAGGCGGAACTAACCTTAGCCATCTCTTTCACATCTTCTAATGTATCACAAGGAAAATCTATTATATAATGCAGGATAACCTCTAATCCAGCTTTTTTTAACCTATTTACAGAATCTATAACTTCTGCTAAAGAATGCCCTCTGTTCATATACTTTAACGTATTGGGGTTAATACTCTCAACACCGAGCTCAACGTAAACATCAACTCTATCTTTAAAAGTTTTTAAAAGCGCTATTACCTCATCTGGGACACAATCCGGGCGGGTTGATACATCTAAACCTACTATTCTATCGTCTATTAAACTACTTTCATACTTTTGTTTCAATTCATCAACAGGGGCGTAAGTATTAGTGTTTGCTTGAAAATAGGCAAGGAATTTATTAGCTTTTTTCTCGTATCTATTAATCATTTCCTTAACCTGTTCTTCAATACTTACCTTAGGCTTAAAAGCTGCAAAACCGCTACCTGTTAAATCGCAATAAATACATCCACCCTTACCTCTTTCTCCTGTTTTGTTTGGGCAAGTGAATCCAGCGTTGATTGGTAACCTTTGCACCCTCTCACCGTATCTATTCTTAAAATACTCACTTAACCTATTATACAAATCCAACAAAATCACCATCGATTCAATTGAAGTTTCAAGTCGTTTATGACGCTTCTTTTTGGGCCATAAACAACAAAAAATAGGTTATTTACTCCCCTATACCATGCACTGATTTGCATCTTCATATATTCATCGTTGTACTCACCGTATATAAAGGGAATAGCCGAAAAACTAGCGGCTAAGCCATCGGAATAATCACTCACAAAGGTATACCAAAAATTCAACAAAGTGAACGGATTATCGAAATGAACAACGTGAACTTCGTACAAACCACCATTCTTTTTGAAGTTCATCTCCAAATGTTCGCCAGTGTCTGGGACCGTTGTGTTTATTATAGTCCCGTTTCTAGTGACTATCCTACTTATCTCCTCATAGCCTGTAGGAGAAAACTCTATGTAATCATCGATGGGTTTAGATATCCCTATCGTCGTTATAGCTATCAGAATGATCGCTATTATTGTACTTATCTTCGATTCTTTGGTAAAATTTATGGAATTTCTCATATATTTGCTCCTTTTCTTCTTTTAAAGTTAAAAATTCTCCATCGTAGTACAAGAATTTGCCTGCTACCATCGTTGCAAAAACGTTCTTAGGATTTGCAGAATAAACTATATGAGACTTTAACCTTGACAAATCATTAGGGAAAAACTCAAAAGAATCCATATCTAAAACAATCAAATCTGCTTTGAACTCAGGTTCTAACCTTCCAATGTTTGTTTCTAAGGCAAAACCTCCGTTTTCCCAGCTCATCCTTAAAATCTGTTCGACTGAAAATCTATCGGGACCGTACTTGAATTTCTGCAATATACCTCCAAACTTCATCTCGTTGAAAAAATTCAAAGAGTTGTTGCTTGCACAACCATCCGTACCAAAAGTTATGTTTATATTTTTATCGAACATATCCACTATGGGGGCTATCCCATTGCCCAACTTCATATTACTAATCGGGTTATAAGCCACATTCACTTCTTTCCTTGAAAGAACCTCTATATCTTTTTCATCCACATGGACACAGTGTGCCGCTATCGTAGGAAGATCGAACAAACCCGTATTTTCAACATCTAAAAGATTGTACTGATTTCTTTCATTTGCTGATTCTAACAAATGAATCTGAATGTGAGTGTTGTACTTTTTCGCGATCTCAGCTACTTCTTGCAATTTATCCATTGGAACGGTGTAAGGGGCATGAGGCCCAAAGCCTATATAAATTCTATTGTCTAAGCCATTGTATTTTTCATACGTTTCGATATTTTCTTTTATCCTTCTATTCCAACCCTCATCTGTATCAAAAGAGAGCCCTCTTGATATGTATGCCCTAATTCCTAAATCGTATGAAGCTTTAGCTATCTCATCAGTAAACATATACATATCAACAAAAGTTGTTATTCCGTTGGAAATCATTTCTAACATAGAAACTAAGGCACCGTAGTAAGCCATTTCACTTTCCAAAAAATCCTCTCTTGGCAGCATCTCTTTGAACAACCAATCGTTAAGCGATAAATCATCGGCTATACCTCTAAAATAAGACATTACTGAATGGCTATGGGTGTTAATAAATCCAGGGACGATCAGCTTACCAGTTAGATCGTACTCGTCCACATCTCCCAAATCCATCTCGGTTGAATCACCTGGTGCAAGTAAATCTTCGATCTCATCACCGTCTATTAATATATCAAATTTTTCTACATCATCATCAGCACTTATCAAAACATACGCATTCTTCAAAAGCTTTTTAGACATATCTACAACTCCTTTGGTTGTTTTCAATGAATATTATACTGTGAACTACCATTGAGCTAAAGATTCAATAGCTTCCTAATTCATCAACCATTGCGGAAAAACACCCTAGAAGGGATCTAAGGATGCCCGTCTTACACAGTCTCCAAAGGCTTTACTTCCCCCAGTTCCTGGGGTAGAGTCAGTTTATACAGTGACTAACTGTTTCCTTATGTGCCATAAGGCTGTGTGGAAAATGCCTGTTTTAATCCAAACTGCCTAATATTAACGGCAGCATTTACATCTCTATCATGTTTAGTTCCACATTCAGGACATACCCATTCCCTATCAGAGAGTTTTAAACCTTCGTTCTTATACCCACATACACTACAAACCTTAGACGAAGGTTCGAACATTCCTATCTCGATTACCTTTTTACCTAATCTCTCTGCTTTGTATTTTAGAAATGTTTTGAATTGGTACCATCCTGAATCTGAAATACTTTTAGCTAAGTGATGATTCTTTAACATGCCTCTTATATTGAGAGTTTCCACAACGAAGACATCAGCTTGGTTCTCACTGATTTCTTTCGTTAGTTTATGTAGAAAATCCTCTCGGGTATTTTTTATTTTCTCATGTATTCTAGCAACTTCTAATTTTGCCTTGTCCCAATTCTTAGAACCTTGTTCTTTGCTTGAAAACTTTTTATATGCGTGTTTTAATTTCCTTTCGTACTTAGACAAAACTTTAGGAGCTGGATACTTTGTTCCATCGGATAATACAACAGAATCTTTCAATCCCATATCCATACCAATTGAGTTCTCGTAGTCTATATCTCTATCGGGGAAAGAACCTTCAACTTCGAATGTTATAGATACAAAGTACTTACCTGTTGTAGTTTTAATGAAAGTACAATTTTTTATCTTTGCATTTGGATCGATTTTTCTATGTACTCTTACTTTGATACCTTCTTTAAACTTTGGTACGAAAAGAGTACCATATTTATCATTACCCTCATTTTCATACAGTTGTATATGTTGTGGAACTCTAAACGATTGCCTACTTGATTTCTTTTTAAATTTAGGGTGCTTAGCTTGTTTCTTGAAGAAACGTTTATACCCAGTCTCTAAATCTTTTATGGACTGTTGCAAAGATTGAGAGTTGACATCGTTTAGCCATTGATACTTCTCAGTTTTTTTAAGAACCGTAAGTACTTTAGCCCACATATAATAGTTAGTTGATGTTTTGGTATTCTTGTATGCATTACTGGAGAATTCTAGAAAAAGATTGTATACAAATCGAGTATGTCCAAAATGCTGATTAAGTTTCTCTATTTGTTCGTTTGATGGATATATACGAAACTTGTATGTTTTTAACATATTCAATCACCTTAATTCGAAAACTCTATGATATAATACAATTGTACCATACATACATATAATTAACAACATTTTTTTGATTCAAGCTCGTAAGGATTAATATTTTGAAAAGGACAATGGTGGAATTCATCCATTAAGCTAAAGACTCAATGGTTTTCTTCCACGAATTTTATAAAATATCGTTTATGAGTTGATTTTTAAAAGAAAAAAGTATAAAACCAAGTAAAACGAATAATTCAAGCTTCATTAAAAATTACAATAAAAAAACAATGAAAATGTAAAACTTTCGTGTTGGATTGTAGGTGATATAATGATATTATTAAAGAAAAAAGCCTATTTTTCTCCTAAATTAGCTGTACTAGATTTTGTAAGTTTTAAGAAAATAAATATTAAAAGATTGAGGTCAGTTTTAAAGATAATATAGATAACGTCGAAATTGGGGAGAGGCAATATTATGAAAAAGTTTTATTATGTAGTGTTAATATTCCTTTTGTTGTTTGTATTAGTGCAGGTGAAAGAAAAACTGGAGGGTACGATCTTTCTTTGAATAATATCAGTATAAACAAAGATAACTTTCAAATTTTTATAGATTTGTTTTTAAAGGTACCAGCTAAAGGGGAGATGGTCACACAAGCGTTTACGTATCCTTCAATAGCGGTAGAAATTAACGAAGTTTTGGATGTAGGTGAGTGGGAAGTGATTGTAACCGTCGACCAGAAGAATGGCGAACCATTGTTGCTGAGAAAGAGTTTTACATTTTCTAATTAATATTTTTAAGCAAATATCTAGCTTTATATTTTCAAAAATTGGGAGACGCCCTAATTGGTCGTCTCCTATCAATAATTTTTCATTGTCTTTATAAAAGTCGTTATAGCGCCCTTCCCCCGCTCCCCACCCATAAGGAAAAAGGAGTTTGCTTTACCCCGCTCCCCACCCATAAGGAAAAAGGAGTTGAGTTTGCCCAGCACCCCCCAAAGGTATTTTAAAAATAATTGAAATTTTGGCAAATAAATAGTATAATTGTTTGTGGTTGTTTTTTTGGAGGTTTTATTTTGAAAAAGCACGATCTACGTTCACTGGGTTATTTGAACATGATCATTTATTTTGCTGTAATAGTTCTGTCAAATATATTTGTTGGTCTTTTGATAGGATATTTAATATACAGGTTTACCGACCAGCAGATATGGATGGTTTTGTTGATGTTTTTAGGGATAATTTCTGGATTATATTCGGGTATAAGGGAGCTTTTGAAAGAGGTAGAGAAACATGAAAGAGCTGAAAAAAAAGCTGAAAGAGATAGAAATGAAAACAATAGCGATAGTTCTGATTGAGACCTTAGTTCTTTCTTTATTCTTTTCTTTAGAAGCTCTTTGGGTTTTATGGGGAGGAATTGGTGCAGTTATAGGTTTTTATTCACTTGCAGAAGAGATTAAAAAAATGACGGTTGGTTCAAAGACAAGAAAGATCTTACCTGGTTTTTTTATGAGATACCTTTTGTATGGTGTGATATTGGGAATCGCTGCCTTTAATTCAGCATATGCCCTTTTGTTGGCTTTTTTAGGTTTAATAAATTTGAAAATAGTTCCATTTTTATCCTATAAATAAGTATGTTAAGTAGTTGGAGGAGGTGTTCTTTTGACGAACGATAGATTAAAGAAATTTACCATCTTTCTTTTTGTAGCTTATGTAGTTTTGGGATTAATTAACTTTTTTGTTTTCGATATGAGTTTAGAGGGTGTTGGAGATAGATGGATTGTTTATTTTGGTGATGGCGGGTTCTTTGGTCAATTGAACCCAATGACGTTGATAATGTCTTTTGCTGTTATGTTTCTGTTGATTTTAGTTGCCAGGAACATACATTTTGAGAGGATCCCTGGAAGGTTCCAGGCTGCTGTAGAAACTTTTTTTGATTATTTTTGGGAAATGGTGGAAGATTCCGTTCCAAATCCTAAGTATAGGAAACAAACTTTTGTAATAGCTATGAGTTTTTTCCTGTATATAGGTGTTTCAAATGTACTTGGTGGGATGCCTGGAATAAACGTTGTACCAGTTGAAAATGGATTGAATGTTCAGTTATTCACGGATACCTGGTACACACCTACCTCCGATTTAAATGTGAATCTAACGTATGCCTTGATGGTTTTAGTTGTCAGCCACTTTTTTGCGGCAAGGGCTAAAGGTGTACTCAAATGGCTTAAATCTTTTTTTGAACCAAATCCATTGTTGTTTCCTATCAACATAATCAGTGAATTGGCTAAACCAATCTCCCATTCTCTAAGGTTATTTGGTAACGTCATGGGTGGGGGAATATTAGTGTTGATTATTAGTTACATGTTGAAATATTTCGTTTTACCTGTGTTCTTATGGGGCTTTTTTGGTTGGTTTATTGGGCTCATTCAGGCCTTTGTTTTTTCTTTGTTAACTATTGCGTATATTGGTTCTTTATTGGAATAAAAGCAAAACTTATCAAATCAGAAAAAACTAGTTTAAGGAGGAGAAAAAGATGGATTTATCTACTATGCTTCAAAATTTAATTACTGAAGGTGGTTCCATTGGATGGGGCTTATATTATTTAGGAAAGTTATTGGGAGCAGGAGTTGCAATGGGAATAGGAGCTATAGGTCCTGGTGTTGGAGAAGGTAACGTTGGTGCACACGCAATGGATGCTATGGCAAGGCAACCAGAGATGAGCGGAAATTTAACAACGAGGATGTTATTGGCAATGGCGGTTACAGAGTCAACCGGTCTTTATTCTTTGGTTGTTGCCTTGATCTTGTTGTTTGTTCTTCCATGAGTGTTTATTTTGTTGAGTTTTATTAGTTTTTCCCCCAAAGAGGTGATTGTATGATATCTTTTAACTTAACTTCCATAGTCAATTTAGTAGGTTTTTTGGCTTTCATGTTTCTTATGTACAAGTTGTTGTACAAACCGTATTTTGATATCACAGATAAAAGAAAGAAAGAAGTAGAGAAGAATTTGAACGAGGCTGAAAAATTAAGATTAGAAGCCCAATCAAAGAAAGAAGAGTTGGATAAGCAACTAGCTGAAGTGGATGATAAAAGACGTGAAATTTTAACTGAAGCTGATGAACAAGCTAAATCTATAATCAAGGCTGCTCAACAAGAGGCTCAAGAGCAGAGGAAATTTATTTTAGAAAAGGCAGAAAAAGAGGCTGAAGAGATTAAAGAAAGTGCAGCAAGAGAACTGCAATCGAGAATAGTTTCTCTAGCTGTTACCATTTCCTCTATGATATTAAAGGAGCAGATCGATAAAAAGAAGAATGAAGAGTTGATAAGAAGGGCTATAAACAATCTGAAAGACAAAGGTGAATTATAATGAAAGCTTCTTATTTTTTGGCTTCAAAGTATGCCCAAGCCATTTTGGGTACTTTAGAAGAAAAGGGTGAAATTTCAAGATTAGATGAATACGTAGAAGCGTTTCAAAGGTTAAAAAAAGCTCTTGAAAGCAGTGAAACTCTTAGGGATATGGCTTATAGTCCGTTGATTCCTCCAAAATATATAGTTACAAAATTGAAAGATGTCTCAGAATTTGATGATACTATTTTTGTTCAATTTTTAGAAGTTTTAGTGGATAAAGGGCGTCAAAATTTAATTCCTTTTATGTCTCATATTTTGTATCAAGAGAGTTTAGAAAGAGAAAAAGTTGTGGAAGTGAGACTTGTACTTCCCAATAAAGTAACTAATACAATTATAAATCAGATTAAACAAGCTATTCATAATAAAACAGGAAGAAAAATAAAGTTAATAACACAATTCAACGAAGATCTTATAGGTGGATTACAGTTATACATAGGAGATAAGTTTTTTGATTACTCCGTAAAAGGATTTTTAGAGAACATTCAATCTGCCTATGCACCAGTTGGTGGAGGTGAAATATTTGAGAGTTAATCCAGATGAGTTGACAAAAGTAATAGAAGAGCGTATTAAAAGTTATGAAAGTGGAGAGATAAAAGAAATAGGTTGGGTAATGCAGGTAAGCGATGGAATCGTTAGGGCTTACGGTTTGAAGGATGTTATGACCAACGAATTGGTTGAAATAGAAACATCTGAAGGTGAAAAGATCTACGGTATAGCTATGAATTTAGAAGAAGATAATGTTGGTATAATTACCTTGGGAGATTACAAAGGAATAAAAGAAGGGGACAAATTAGTTAGAACCAACAGAATAATAGAAGTACCTGTTGGAGAAAATATGCTAGGTAGAGTGGTTAATCCTTTAGGTATGCCATTGGATGGAAAGGGTGAAATAAGCACTAATGATTTTTATCCTATCGAAAGAAAGGCGATGGGGGTTGTAACAAGAAAACCTGTTGATACGCCTCTTCAAACAGGATTGAAAGTCTTGGATGCCTTGATTCCTATAGGAAGAGGTCAAAGAGAACTTATAATCGGAGATAGACAAACTGGCAAAACCGCTATAGCTATCGATACGATAATAAATCAGAAAGGGAAAAATGTTTTTTGTATTTATGTTTCGATTGGGCAAAAGTCATCGGGTTTGGCAAGAACGATCGATAATTTAGAAAAGTACGGTGCAATGGACTACACTGTAGTGGTGGCAGCAGATGCTTCTGATCCTGCATCTTTACAGTATATAGCTCCATATGCTGGTGCGGCAATTGGAGAATATTTTATGTTTAACGGTAAAGATGCGTTGGTAATATACGACGATCTAACCAAACACGCCGCTGCTTACAGAGAAATATCGCTACTGCTTAGAAGGCCGCCTGGAAGGGAAGCTTATCCTGGAGATATTTTTTATTTGCATTCGAGATTGTTGGAAAGGGCGTCTAGGTTGAACGAAAATTATGGAAATGGTTCTTTGACAGCTTTGCCAATAATCGAGACGCAGGCGAACGATATTTCTGCATATATTCCAACCAACGTTATTTCAATAACGGATGGTCAGATCTATTTAGAAACAGGGTTGTTTAACGCGGGGATAAGACCTGCTGTTAACATAGGTTTATCTGTTTCAAGGGTCGGTGGAGATGCTCAGACCAAGGCGATGAAAAGAGTAGCTGGATCTTTAAAATTAGACTTAGCACAGTACAGAGAGTTAGAATCCTTCACTCAGTTTGCTGCGGATCTTGATGAGGCAACAAAGAAACAGCTAACAAAAGGTGAAAAACTCACTGAATTGATGAAACAACCACAGTATTCACCTATGGAGATAGAAGAACAAGTTGCCGTTATTTACGCTGCCAATGAAGGCTATTTGGATCAGATCCCTACCGATAGAATAGGTGATTTTGAAAGACAATTTTTGGCCTATCTTAAAGAAAATTATATTGATACTTTAAATAAGATAAGAGAGAGTAAGGACATAACGGATGAGATAAAGAAAGAACTGAATGAGGCAATCTCAAAATTTTTGAATGTGTTTAGATGATTGGGGTGATTTTAAATGAGTCGTGGTAATTTAAGAGCCATTAAAAGAAGGATCGCCTCTACAGAATCTACTATGCAAATAACAAGAGCCATGCAGATGGTTGCCACAGCCAGGCTCAACAAGATACAGAAGCGATGGAAAGGTGTAAAAGATTATTCTAACTACGCAGAAAGGATTCTGAAAAAAGTTCCCTTTGTTGAAGAAAGCTTATACACTCAAAATGGTGAAGGTTCTTTAATTTTTGTGATCACCCCAGACATGGGATTAGCGGGCTCTTTTCCATCTGATCTAGTTAAAGAAGCTTTAAGGGTGAAATCTAAGCTGGAAGATTTTAAAGGATACTTTGTTTTGGGTGCAAAGGGCTATTCAGGTTTAAAGAGTGAAACAGTCTTGGAAAAAGAGGTAAATTTATTCGACATTCCAAAGGTTGACCATGCGGAGTATTTGTTGGAAATTATTTTCCAAATTATGGAGAATAAAGGCATTAGCAAAGTGAAGGTTGTGTATGGAGAGTTAAAAAATGCCTTGATACAGTTACCTAAAACTTATGACCTGCTTCCAATGACAAAAGACAAATTTGAAATAGATGCCAGATACGAATACGAACCTGAGGAAGAGAAAGTATTCGAGGATGCTGCATATCAGTATCTTCTCTCTAAAATGTATCTATTTTTATTTGAAACCAAGTTGAGTGAGCTTCATGCCCGACAAAACGCAATGAAAAACGCCACGGATAACGCACATGATTTAATAGAAGAGTTGAACCTTGATTACAACAAGCAAAGACAAGCCTCTATTACCCAAGAGTTGATAGAGATTGTTAATGGGGCGAATATGCAATAGGAGGTAATTCGATGCAAGATCAAAAAGGTAAAATAATATCTGTTATTGGACCTGTCGTTGATGTGAAATTCCCTGAAGGCCAACTACCTAACGTTTACGATGCTTTAAAAGTAAAGAACGAATACTCAGGAGAAGAGTTGATTCTTGAAGTTGAGCAATTAATCGGAGACGATACAGCTAGATGTGTTGCGATGGATTCTACCGATGGTATAAGAAGAGGGCAAGAGGTTATCAACACACAAGAGTCCATAAAAGTTCCCGTCGGCGAGACGACATTGGGAAGGATGTTCAACCTTTTAGGTAAACCTATCGATGAAAAAGGAGAGGTTGAAGGGGAAGAGTATTGGCCAATTCACAGGGATCCTCCATCGTTAAATGAACAAGATACATCTGTTGAGATTTTAGAGACAGGTATTAAAAGTATAGATCTTTTGGCTCCGTTCCCGAGAGGTGGGAAAATAGGATTCTTTGGTGGAGCTGGGGTTGGTAAGACGGTTCTTGTTATGGAACTTATAAGGAATATTGCTAAAGAGCACCAAGGGATCTCTGTATTTGCAGGTGTAGGCGAAAGGACCAGGGAAGGTAACGATCTTTGGTTGGAAATGCAAGAGACAGGGGTCATTGATAGCACGGCGTTGGTGTTCGGTCAGATGAATGAACCCCCTGGAGCGAGGTTCAGGGTCCCTCTAACCGCGTTGACAATCTCAGAATATTTTAGGGATAAGCAAAAAAAAGATGTCTTACTTTTCATAGATAATATATTCAGGTTTGTTCAAGCAGGATCAGAGGTTTCGGCTTTACTGGGAAGAATGCCCTCTGCTGTAGGATACCAGCCAACGTTGGCATCGGATATGGGGCAGTTGCAAGAGAGAATAACCTCCACAAAAGATGGTTCTATTACCTCTGTTCAGGCTATTTATGTTCCTGCAGACGATTTCACGGATCCCGCACCTGCTACTACTTTTGCCCATTTGGATGCAAATATAAACCTTTCAAGGAAACAGTCAGAGTTGGGACTTTATCCTGCGGTTGATCCATTAGATTCCACATCGAAGATGTTGGATCCCAACGTAGTTGGACAAGAACATTACACCGTTGCAAGAGAAGTCAAAGAAGTTTTGCAAAGGTATGAAGATTTACAAGATATAATAGCGATTTTGGGTATAGAAGAATTGTCCGAGGAAGATAGACAGGTAGTGAATAGAGCCAGAAGAATCCAAAGGTTCTTAACTCAGCCTTTCTTTGTTGCAGAAAGGTTCACAAATTATTCTGGTAAGTATGTTAATGTAGAAGATACTATCAAAGGTTTTAAAGAAATACTTGAGGGGAAGCACGATGATTTACCTGAAAGCGCCTTTTATATGGTGGGTACGATAGAAGAAGCCGTAGAAAAAGCAAAAAAAATGAATGTATGAAGTGTTTGTAAGGCAGGTGGTATAAATATTTAAATTCAAAGTTGTTACCCCAGAAGGGGTAAAATATGAAGAAGATGTTCAGTATGTAGAATTTAAAACAAAAGAGGGATCTATGGGAACCTTAACTCAACGGTTGCCGATTGTGACATCTTTGAGGATTGCCCCGGTATCGATAAAAAAAGCAGATAACTCAGTTGATAGTTTTGCGATCCATGGAGGTATTTTGGAGATGACCGGTGAAGAAATGACTATTGTTACCACAGCTGCTGAAAGATCCGAAGATATAGATATTGAAGCTGCGAAGAAAGCTATGGAAAGTGCTCAAGAACAGATTAAAGCAACGGAAGATCAGTTTAAAAAAATCAAATTACAAACTAGAATTGAAAAGAATCTTTTAAGGGTCAATATGTCAAAAAGAAAATAAAAGGATTGTTAATCTATCTTTGAATGAGGTCTATTTTAGTTTTTATCCTTTGTAAATCGTTGTAATTTTTTTCTAAATAATTGTTTTTAATAGTCTTTAAATAGCCTAAGTTGAGCCAAATTCTTCCCCTTTCTTTCAATGAGGTTTTATCTTCCTCTAGAATAGAAGGGGAAAATATTTTTTGATCTGTTAGAACGTACGCAAGCAAATTATTAGCTAAGTCTTGATTGTTGCCAACCACAGAACTTTTACTGAATACTAGGTCGACTTCTTGAATCTTCAAAGTGGTTATAACAGCTGGATTTCTCATTTCTTCGGGAAGGATAAAAGAGATTTTATAAGAGTTTATTGAGAATAATCTATAAGGTAAACTTTTTTCCTGGTTTATGAAGATAACTTGATTGTTGAAAAGTTTGAGAATATCGTTTTTTAAAAATAGAATCAAATGAATTCCGTAAATATTGACAATTTCAGAAATTAAGTGTAATTTGCGATAGGGGATATTTTTGTTAGAGGAGAAGAAAAAGATATAAAAGCCTTGGTTAATACCATCAGCAAGCTGTTTTATTAAGTTTTTTGAAGATAATTTTTTTATTAGGTATATACCTAAACTGTTCTTGTTATAACTTTTTGGTTCTTCATTGATTGTTTTTAAAGACTCAAACAATTCTTTTTTGAGAAAGTTATAATGTAACTTTAAGAACAGATCGCGCGCCCTCATTCTATCTCAGCACCTTGACATCATAGGTGTGAATCGTTTCTTTCAAATCTGATAAATACTTCCCAAAAGAATATATATAATTTTTACTCTTTTTAAAATCAAGTGTGAAATAAATAGCGTTTTTGATCACGAATTCGTTTTTGTAATTGGGAACGATGTAGGATACCGTAGTTTCGTTTTTCGCTGTGTTGATAATTATCGCCGGGATTTTTACACTTCTCAAATTTGACTGTATATGTAAAAGTACTTTTCTTTCTAAACTTTCAGAAAAGTTCAATGATAGAACGATTAAATCCACTTGATACAAAAGATTCAAGAAATAAAATTCAAAATTTAGAGCATCGTTGGTAAACCCGAAAGATAATAAAATATCTTTTTCCGTTATGAACCTATTATCTTTGTTTAAATATGTTTTGTTCCTGTTTATATGACATTCTACATACTCTTTGTTATTGATAGCAATAACCTCAGATTGGTCGTTTAAAGACCAACCTGAGGTTGATAATATTAAATCAAAATCAAAAAATTCCATCGCATTTGCTGAGTTTCCTACAAAAATTCTCATTTTCCAAATTTTTCGTAAAAAGTTTTATACGCCAAATAAGTCTCGTATATATCCGCTTTTGATGCTACCTCATACGGAGAATGCATCCCCAAAAGCGGAACGCCAGCATCCAAAACGTCTAAACCTTTCTCGGAAAAGAAAAGGGCTATGGTTCCTCCTCCGCCTCTATCTACTTTTCCCAATTCTCCTATTTGCCAAGATACACCTTCTTTATTGAAAAGATTTCTAATTTTTCCTACTAATTCAGCATTTGCATCGTTTGTTCTTCCTTTGCCCCCTGAACCTGTGTATTTCATAAGAGTTATACCGTAACCCAATTTTGGAGCATTGGATAAATCGTGAGCTTCTTTGTAATTTGGATCAACAGCAGCTGATACATCAGCTGAAAGCAAAGTGGAATTGGTGAGGATTTCTTCTATATTTTGAAGTAGTTCTTCTTCTTTTGCTAAAGCGGCAATTTTCTTCAAAACGTAGATCCAGAAATGATTTTTGGCACCTGTATTTCCATCGCTACCTATTTCTTCTTTATCGACTAGTAAAACTGCCGGGTTCTTTACAGAAGTTTGTGCATCAATTAAAGCGGTTAATCCTGTGTAGGCACAGACCCTATCGTCGTGTCCGTAGGAAGCTAAAAGGCTTTTATCTAGGCCTACATCTCTGGCAGGAAGTGCA
This sequence comes from Petrotoga mexicana DSM 14811, assembly GCF_002895565.1. Lineage (GTDB taxonomy): Bacteria > Thermotogota > Thermotogae > Petrotogales > Petrotogaceae > Petrotoga > Petrotoga mexicana. Next base: position 21,576 of record NZ_AZRN01000005.1, on the reverse strand, counting down.
GGAACGATTTCCAATTCAGCACTGACTAAATCTTCTTCAACGATTCCATATTTATCGTTCAAGATTTTCAAGATATTTAACTTAACCGGATTTTTAATTTTATCGGTTTCATCGTAGGAGATTGCAGTAGTACCAACTAGCAAATTCATCTTTTCAGCTTCAAATGCTTCCGAAACCTTTTTATTAGCTAAATCTCTATCCAAATGAGGCAGTAAATCTGATATTACAAATACTGGATCGTTTTCGTCTTGTCCTATGGAAACTTCTATTTTACTACCGTCGTTTTTTATTACTACGCCATGTAATTCAAGCGGTATGTTGAACCAGTGATACTTCTTCACTCCACCATAATAATGAGTCTTTGCCATCGCAATATTCTCATCTTCCACTATTGGTTCGGGTTTTAAATCAAACCTTGGCGAATCTATGTGTGCACCTACTATGTTGATACCATCCTTTAAAGGATTGTTGTACTTCAAAGCAAATATTGCTTTGTCTCTGTTTACAAAGTAAACTTTATCCCCTTTCTCTATCTTTCCAGAGTTCACATAATAAGAAAGAGGTTTGAAACCGTTTTTTTCAAGGAGCTCCACTGAGTATGAAGCGGCCTTTCTTTCAGTTTTAGAAAAGTTGATAAAATCCTTGTACTGCGAAGAATACCTATCGATATCTTCCCTGTTTCTTTTGCTCCATACACTTTTCTTTTGAAAAGTTAAACTTTTTTCCAACTCTGTTAGGTCCATTAGATCACCTCCAATAAAATTTTACCATATTTTTTTAAAAATAAGCATAGTTAAATAATTTTTTATGAAGTCTTGGTTTATGTATACTCAAATAATCCGTTTATATATGATTAGGAAGAAATATTCGTCAATAGAGTTGATTACGATGTTTAAACTTTAATTTTCTTGAATTTTATTATTTGTTTAAACTGTATAAAAATATTATAATAGATATGCTTAAGGAAGATAAGGTTAAAATGCAAAGGGTCGCTAACACAAGCTTTTGGAAATAAACAGATTTTCAAAAAAGGGTGGGCTGCGGGGTAAAACACTGATTTCACTTCCTTATGGGGTGGGGAGCGGGGGAAGGGCGCTAACACAAGTTTTAAAGTTCTTAAAGACAATTAAAAATTTTTGTGAGGAGGGACTTTTATGGAAAAGAAGATTTATCCAGAGTTGACTATGGATTTTGTAAGGGTTACAGAAGCATCTGCTTTGATGAGTAGTTTATACTTGGGTTGTGGTAATCTGGAAATGATTAAGCATAGTTCCATCGATGCTATGAGAGGTATGTTTGACTACATAGACTTTAAAGGGAATATAGTAATGAGTAAATACGATAAAGAAAATTCAAATATGTTGTACGTTGGTGAAAAAGTGGGTAGTTGGCAAGATAACACTTCCGAAATGGATTTAGCTGTTGATGCTATAGACGGAGTGAAATTGGCTGCTTTTGGTCTGCCTAATGCCATAAGTTGCGTTGCTGCCACGGTGTCGGGAGGTATTAAATTACTGCCGACTTTTTATTCTTATAAGCTTGCTGTAGGTCGTGAATTAAAAGGTAAATTGGATTTGAGAAAACCTATGAAAGAGAATATAAAAATTGCAAGTGAGGTTTTGGGAATTGCACCTACGGAACTAACTTTTGTTATTTTGAATAGGCAAAGGCATGAAGAGATTATAGAAGAGATTAAAGAAGCTGGTTCAAGAATAAAATTGATAAGTGATGGGGATATCACAGCTGCCATAGCCACCGCCGTTCCCGATAGTGGGGTGGATATCTATGTTGGTATTGGAGGGACTCTTGAAGGGATACTCTCGGCTGCTGCTTTAAAAACGTTAGGTGGAGAAATTCAAATGAAATTATGGACAAGGGATAGAATTGAAGAACAATCGATCAAGGAAGAAGGTTGGGATCTTGAAAAAATCTTTTATACCGATGAAATAGTTGGTGGGGAAGATGTAATATTTTCTGCAACGGGTATAACCGATGGAGATCTTTTAAAAGGGGTTAAATTTGTAAAAGGTTTTGCTTACACTCATACACTTACGATGAGAAGTAAGAGTGCTACTATAAGAAAAATCGAGTCTATGCATAATTTGAAAAATAAAACTATAAGGCTAAAATCTTTGGGAGAGGATAAAAAATTAATCGATTTGAGAAACGAGTATATTAATTAAGTTGAAAATCCTTTTTCTTTTGTCCTTGTCATAAGTAAGATTACCCCTTCAAAAGCTATTTGTAAATAATAAGTTGCGAATCTCCACAACAGTATAGTTGTAGAAACGAATCTTCCAGGCATAAAACTGGCAAGGACAATACCATATAATGTCTCTACTCCACCTGTGGAACCAGGGGTAGGTATATAATAGATAACAAAATTCATTATTATAAAAAGTATGAATATTTCAAGAATGCTGTAGCTTCTTGATGTAATTGATGTCAGGGCAATGTACAAACCCAAAGAATGAAAAAAAACGATGAAGCCTCCCAGTATAAAGTCAAACGTAACTATATGTGCCTTTTCGACCCATAGTGTTTTAATACTTAACTTTAGCTCTTCTAACCAATTTTCTAACTTTTGTAATCTTTGTTCGAATTTCGATTTGTTTTTTAATGGAAATATCTTTAGTAAAAAATTAAACAACTTATATATCAATTTTGGGTTTAAAAATAGTAAAATTAACAAGGCTGAGAACCCTAAAGCGGCTATAATACCAATGATAAGTATATATTTTCCAGTCCCTATTCTGCCTAAAATACTCATTACTCTTCTTATGAAAATTAAGATAACGGCAGAAGAGAACAGTAAATTTTCTACAAGCCTAGACAACACTATATTTGTAGCCAAAGTGGATTCTATTCCTAATTTTGTAAGATGGTATATTTGATATGGTTGACCACCACTAGCCATTGGGGTGATATTTGACATAAAATAGTATGAAATGGTATTATAAATGGCATCCTTAAACTTTATTTTTTTGTGGAAACTTAATGTTACTATGTACAATCTTATTAAATCTATCAAATAAGCCATAGAGAAAACTACGAATACCTTCACAATAAAAAATAGATTGACAGTTTTAAGAGTATCGAAGGTTTCTTGGAAATCTGCAAAAAATGAGATCACAATGTTGATGACTAAACCAATAATTAAAACTACGATTAGATTAATGATTATTTTTTTTCTACTAAGTGTGCTTTCATTTTCCTTGCCTTTATCTTCGGACATTTTTTCCTCCTGTATGGATTTTTTGCTTTATACCTTCTTCATAGATATTTTTTAATTTTATAAAGGCCTTTTCATCACTATAATTTTCAAATAATTGGTAAGATTTTTTCTCGTATTCAGCATATAGCTTTTTGTTAATATTAAGTTTTTTGATAATCTCAACAAAATCTTCCACTGAATTACCAGATAAATAGTTAGGAGAAAATATTTGTTTGTAAACTGGTAAATCTCTAAGAACTAAAGGTAAACCACTTCCAGCTGCTTCAATTACAACCAAGCCAAAGGTTTCATGAAAGGAAGGAGAGAAGAAAATGTCGGATAAAGAATAATAATCGATCATTTTTTCTCTGTTTATGGTTCCGGTAAAATTAACATTATTAGGAGCCTTTTTTATCAATATGTTCATTTCTTCATAACCCTCGGTGAACTGTTTAAAAGGCATTCCACCGGTCCAAATGAACTTCATGTTCTGTAATCGTTTAGCGGTTTCCACAAAATCTGTTATACCTTTTCTGGGTTGTATTTGTCCGGCACCCAAAATTATGAAATCATCATCATTATACCCGTGTTTTTTTCTTAAATAAGATTTTTTGTTGTATTTTTCCTCCGGCTTTGTGAAAAATAATTCTTTTATGACAAAGTTTCTGAAGACCACAATTTTATTTGGATTTATCTGGAGATCCTTAATCAATTCATTTTTGGTCTCTTCACTAACGGCTAAAATGCAGTCAGAAGAGTTATAGAAATATTTTAAATATCTATTGAAAAAAGGTAACCATAGTTTATTGAATTTTATACTTCCTTTCAATGAATTAGGAACTATGTGAGCGGAAATCACACAAAAAGATTTTTTCTTATTCTTTAGCAACGATAAGAAGCTTTTTATGTTGAGAGTATGGATATGTAAAACATCATAATTCCCTAAAATTTTGTTCTCATATATCGTGTAATCACTATATTTTTTTAAAATGTATTTGTGATCTAAGGTAGCAGAATATACCCCTTGACCAGGGTATTTCTCAGCTATTGATAAAATATTGATTTTCATTTTTTCCCTTCTCAAAATCGGAATTTAAATGTGTTTTATAAGCCTTTTTAAGTTTTTGTTATAAACTCTTGAATAGATCATAGCAGAGTTATCTACTATAAAATCTCTGTAGACATAACCATCAAGGTATACCTTTTGTCTATTTAGATATTTATCTATCAACGTATTAGATAGCCCTTTTTGGGACATTAAACTCAATGGAAATCCTATACATTCTATTTCGTATTGCGCGTAGTCTTGTAAGGTTGTTTCAACCTTTTTAGTTGATTTTTGTTCTCTCTCTCCAAATAACGTACTTTTTATATCTTCTAACTGTTGAACTTTTCCTTTCATCCGTTGAGTGGTTTCTCTTAGTAGATTTTTACGGTTGTTGTTGAAATAATCTAATGCGCCGGATTTGATTATTAATTCCACAATATTTCTATTGATATTTTTGTTAATTATGAAATTAAAAAAATCTTCTAAGCTTGAGAATTTCGCTTCTTCAAATATATGAGAAATATTTTTACCTATTCCTTTAATTATATACAAAGGCAGTATTAGATCTGTTTTACTAGCCAAACCAAATGGATATCTAATGTCTGGTAACTTTATTTTTATTCCTAAAAGCGATGCTTCATTTATTATATCAATATCAATGCCTTTTATTTTAACATATTCTAAGAAGAAATGTGAAGGATCTTTGAATTTTTTTTCTGATAACCAGTATGTGATGTGAGCATAAGCTACCGCATGAGATTTATTAAAGGCATACTGAGCAAAGTTTTCTATCTGAGAAAACAACAAGGTTGCTTCTTTTTCGCCTATCTTTTTTGAGGCGTTGGTAATAAATTTGGTTTTGAAGGTTGTGATTTTGTCTTTTTCTTTTTTAGATACTGCCTTTCTCAACAAATCTGATTCTTGTGGAGAAAATCCTCCTAAGATTTGAGCAATTTTCATTATCTGTTCTTGGTAAACTAAGACGCCCTTTGTCTCGGGGAAGATTTTTTTCAAATATTCTGGTGAGTCTTCATTAACGTATTGATCTATCATCCCGGATTCAAGGGGTCCGGGTCTGTTGATGGCTAAGAGTAAGATTAGCTCTTCAAAATCTTTAGGTTTTATTCTTTGGGTTAATTTTTGCCCTAATGTTGAGTCCAATTGGAAGATACCTTTTGTCAATCCTTTGGATAGGTAATGGAAAGTTTTTGAATCGCTAAGTTCTCGGTATTTTTCTTCTATCTGTAATTTTTTTAAGAAGGTCAACGTGTCCAAAGCTAAAATGTCGAACTTTTCCACTCCTAAATATTTTAAATCAGACATTTCCCATTCTATTATGGGTATTTCCTTTTTTTCAATGGGAGAAAAGGTTCTAAGGTCATTTTGGGAAATTATCAAACCCGCTGCATGAACAGACTCTGCCACTTCTATTCCTTCAAGATAGTAAGCGACATAAAAAAAGGTTTTATCTTTTTTTGATAAAGATTTGAATTTATCGATGTTCTCTTTACTTCTTATTGGAGCGTTTATTTTAGCTTCTAAATTGTATCCAAGTAGTTCTTCTGTCTTTTTTAAAGCAGATTTGATTTTCATGGTGGAGTAGGTCCTGATTTGAGAGATCTTATATTCTCCCACTTCTTTTTGCAAAGCCTTTATTAGATCAACTCTTTTTTCCGCATCGATATCCAGGTCTATATCGGGTAATTCATGCCTGTATTCGTTTAGAAATCTTTCGAACAGGAGATCGTATTCAATAGGATTCACCTTAGTTATTCCCAATTTATAAACTAAGAAAGAACCTACAGCGGAGCCTCTTCCGGGTCCAACAGAGATGCCATTTTTTTTAGCGGTGTCAACGACTTTTTTTACCGTTAAAATATAATTTTTTACCCCTAGCTTTTTTATTATTTCCAACTCGTAGGATAATCGTCTTTTTTCTTCTAAGGTTAGGTCTTTTTGTGAAATAATATCCGTTAAATTATAGTCAGCGACTTTGTATTCATCAAATCTATAGTTTCCTATATTGTAATAAGTTTCTATATTTGAGAAAATAGATAGTTCATTTTGATATTTTAAACCGTCTTTGATACAAAGAGATTCTTCATCTTTAAATATATCTTTTAAAACGGCAGTTGGATACTTCACGTAGGGAAGATCCATTTCGATTTTTTTCAATCTTAGGTTGTTTCCTAATCCGTTGTAATGCATTATAGCTGATCTAATATCATTGTTTGTTTGCAATAAGTACTTGCCGTCTACCGTTTCATATAGGATTATTGGCTTAATTCTGTACTTTTGGGCATGAGCGATAAAACTCACCCATGATCTTGGGTGCGGTTCTGATAGGACTATGCAATTGAACCCATACCTTTTTGCTATGGGAAAAAGGTCCCTTAGCTGAAGATAGGATTTACCAATACTTTTTGAAGTTACCACGGGTCCTAAGATCTTCACTAGCAGGTCCTCCGTCAAGAATTTCGCCCTTTTAGGTTTGTTAGAGAGATCAACAGATTTTTAAAATCATCGGGTAAGGGAGCCAAAAATTCCATCCATTCGTTACTTTTTGGGTGGTAAAAACCTAATTTCAATGCATGGAGCATTTGTCTGTCTACAGGTATTTGAAGATTCTTTTCTATTTTATTTTTTCCATACAAAGAATCCCCGATTACTGGATTACCGATGTATTTGAAATGCACTCTGATTTGATGGGTTCTTCCTGTTTTAAGCCTTATCCAAACCAACGTGGCAAGATCTTCAAATTCTTTTAACACTTTGTATTCAGTTAACGCTTCTCTTCCGTTGTACACAACAGCCCTTTTGTGCCTTAAAATAGGATGTCTTCCCAAAGGTAAGTTTATTTCTCCTTCTTTTTCTTTCAGTGTTCCTTCAATTAGGGCTAAATAGTATTTCATTGTCTTTCTTTCCTTGAATTCTTTTGAAAGTAAGTGATGTGAAAAAGCATTTTTTGCTACGACTAACACACCAGAGGTTTCTTTGTCCAATCTATGAACAATTCCTAATCTAGTAGGATCTTGCATCTTTTTGTCAAGATCCTTTACATGGTACATTAGGGCGTTAACCAAAGTACCAGTTTTAATACTCGGTGTTGGATGTACTATCAAACCAGCAGGTTTGTTAATGACGATTAATTCCTCATCTTCATACAGTATATTCAATGGTATATTTTCTGGTAAGATTTCCTCTTCTTTGGTTTCTTCTACCACTTCATGAAAATCTATTTGAATTTCGTCGCCTTGTTTAACTTTGTAATGAGGTTTCTTTTGAGATCCGTTGACGGTAATTTGTCCTTTAATTATTGCGTTTTGGATGAGATTCCTAGAAATTTCAATAGGCATTTTTTCGACGATGTATACGTCGAGCCTTTTTTGTTCATCTTCTTTTTCAACTTTGTACATTCTTTTTTCCATATTTGCTCCTTTTAAAAAAATGGTATAATAAAATCACGCCACCAAAAGTCACGAATATATCAGCTACGTTGAATATAGAAAAGTTTGGCCAATATATCATATCTACAACGTATCCTAACCTGATTCTATCAAAGATATTACCTAAAGCTCCTCCTATGATAAAAGTGATACCCAAGTCAAATGAAGTATTAAAAAACTTATATTTTTCTTTTAAGATAAAAAGAAAAATTACTATTAGTGTAGAGAAGATTCCATGAAACAAAGCCATGCCTTTAAAAAGTCCAAAGGCAATGCCTGTGTTTTCAACATAAGTCAATTGAAAAAATCCAATTTTAATGGTATTTTCTAGAAGAAACGTTTCTGAAAGTTTTTTAGTTAATTGGTCAAAAAAGATAATAATAGGTATAACCCAATTCATTTACTTAATCCCTTCTTTTTACTTTATTACAGCTGTTATTGATTATAACACTTTAGAGGTAAAAATTGCCACTTTACCGTTAAAAATCTCATTAATCTGGCTGTTGACAGAAGCCTTACTTCAACCTTGTGGGAATGGAGCCTTAGTCCTCCTTCCTTATGGGTGGGAAGTAGGGTAAAGAGGTTGAAACTCTTTCATCCTTCTGGGTGAGGAGAGTTTGCTGTATTGTGCAAACTATGTTTTTTTGCAGCTTTGTGCAAAATGGTTCTTTATAATACCTTTGCGAAGCTTTTGCCGTTTTATGCAAAAAGCATTTTCATAATGCTTTAGAAGTAATATCCAAATTCTCATTTGCGAAGCAAATGATGCACGGGGATCTTAAGGGGTTTACCCCTTAACGATTCGGCAAAGGGGCGCTAACACAAGTTTTAGAGTTTCTCAAATCACTATAATTTTAAACAAATGAGGAGGAAAAACATGGAAGAAAGAAATCACAACTTTGATACTTTAATGGTTCATGCGGGTTTTGAAAAAGAGCCAACCACCGGGGCTAACGTAGTACCAATTTACCAGACTTCATCTTATACCTTTGAAGACTCAGCTCATGCCCTTAGGCTTTTCAACATGGAAGAATCCGGGAATATATATACACGTATAATGAACCCAACGACCGATGTGTTGGAGAAAAGAGTTGCTGCTTTGGAAGGTGGTGTAGGTGCTTTAGCCACTTCCTCGGGGCAAGCTGCAGAAGCGATAGCGGTGTTAAACATTATGGAAGAAGGGGATGAAATACTTACAGCAAGCTCTTTGTATGGTGGAACATTCACATTATTCAAAAATTCTTTGAGTAAATTTGGAATAAAGCCCAACTTCTTTGATATTGACGATATGGATAGCTTGAAAAATAATATAAATAATCGGACAAAGGCGGTTTATGTGGAAACTATCGGGAATCCCGAACTTTCTGTACCTGATTTTGAGCGGATTTCTAAGATAGCTCATGAGAATGGTATTCCTTTGATCGTAGATAACACCTTCGCCACACCTTACCTGTGCAAACCTTTCGAATTTGGTGCTGATATCGTTGTTCACTCTTTAACCAAATATTTGAACGGGCACGGTAATTCAATTGGTGGAATTATCGTTGATAGTGGAAATTTCGACTGGAACAATGGTAAATTCGGTATGTTAACTGAAGAAGACCCTGCTTTTCATGGGATAAGCTTTTATAAAAGATTTGGCAACTCTGCCTATATCTCGAAAGCTCGTTCCCAATGGTTAAGAGATCTAGGTACTTCAATAAGTCCTTTCAATTCTTTTTTAATATTGCAGGGCATTGAAACATTGAGTTTGAGAATGGAAAGACATTGTTCTAACGCAATGAAAATTGCAGAATTTCTATCCGGGGATTCGAGGGTGAGTTGGGTAAATTATCCGGGATTGATAAATCATAAAACTCATAAAAATGCAATTAAATATCTAAAACATGGTTTTGGAGGCATGCTTTCCTTTGGAGTAAAAGGTGGAGTAGAAGCAGGAAAAAGGTTTATTGAAGGGTTAAGAATATTTTCCCATGTTGCTAATGTTGGGGATGTTCGATCACTCGCCGTTCATCCGGCTAGTACTACGCATGGGCAGTTAAGTGAAGAAGAACAGTTGGCTTCTGGGGTAAGTCCTGATATGATTAGACTATCCATTGGGATAGAAGACATAGAAGATTTGATCGAGGATATTGATTCAGCTCTAACTAAAGCAACTAGTAATTAATAACCATTTTTTAAGTTCATCCGGGACAGAACGAAAGGAGTGTTAAAAGTGCCTATAAAAATACCTGAAAACTTACCTGCTGCAGATGTATTGAGAAAAGAAAACATATTTCTAATGACTGAAGAGAGGGCGATACATCAAGATATAAGACCTTTAGAGATTGTTATTTTGAATCTAATGCCGAACAAGATAGTTGCCGAAACTCAATTATTGCGCTTGTTAGGAAACACCCCTTTGCAAGTAAATGTAGTGCTTTTAAAGATGGTATCACATAGCCACAAAAACGTATCGCAAGAGTACTTAGACACCTTTTATAAATCTTTTGATCAGATAAATCACAGAAAGTTTGACGGATTAATCATTACAGGAGCCCCTGTTGAAACTCTTGATTTTGAACAAGTGGATTATTGGGAAGAGCTGAAAGAAGTGATGGAATGGTCAAAGAAAAATGTGTTCTCTACTCTTCATATTTGTTGGGGTGCTCAAGCGGGGTTGTACTATCATTATGGTATAAACAAATATCATGTCTCAAAGAAGATATTCGGTGTATTCGAGCATTCGGTAAGTTGTGAAGACTCGCCATTGGTTAGAGGGTTTGATGATACGTTTTGGGTTCCTCATTCTAGACATACCCAGATTAAAAGGGAAGATATTGAACCTATAAAAGAACTAATAATCCTAGCTGAATCTAAAAAAGCTGGTGTTTATTTAGTTGAAAGAAAAGATGGTAGGCAAGTTTTTGTTACAGGACACCCGGAATACGATCCAGAGGTTTTAAAAAAAGAATACTATCGTGATTTAGAAAAAGGTATGGACATTGATATCCCTGTAAACTACTTCCCACATGATGATCCAGAAAAACGTCCCGTAGTAAGATGGCGAAGTCATGCTTATATTTTATTCAACAATTGGTTAAATTACTATGTTTATCAACAAACCCCATACAATCTTGATAATATTGACGAAGCAATTTTTTGATAATCAGTTCTAAAAAAACTGTAGAGCTAACTTATTAGTTGCTCTACAGTTTCATTAATTTAATACAATATTTTAGAATTTAATTTTTTGTTGAAACTAATTCTTTTGTCTCTCTTGCTATCATAAGCTCTTCGTTTGTAGGAACTACCAACACTGTTACCTTAGAATCAGGAGTACTTATAACCCTTTCTAAGCCTTTAAAATTATTTTTCTCTTTATCTATCTTTACACCAAGATAAGTTAAATACTTTTCACATATTTCTTCCCTTGTTACTGGAGAATTCTCTCCTACACCAGCGGTAAACACGATAACATCTACCCCGTTCATCGCTGCCGCATAAGCTCCAATATACTTGGCTATCCTATACTCATAAATATCAAGTGCAAGCCGACAAACTTTGTCTCCTTCTAATGCTTTATCTTCAATATCCCTCATATCACTTGAGAAACCTTTCGTTATTCCATAGACTCCACTTTTATTGTTCAATATTTCTACTACTTCTTTTGCTGTTAATCCCTCTTCTTGAGCCAGAAATGAAACAATAGCAGGATCTATATCCCCACTTCTTGTTCCCATAACCAAACCCTCTAAAGGAGTGAATCCCATTGAAGTGTCGAAAGATTCACCATTTTTTACAGCGGCAATGGATGCTCCATTTCCAATGTGTGAGGTTATGATTTTAAGTGTTTTTATATCTTTTCCCAATATCTCAGCTGCCCTTCTTGAAACATATTTATGACTTGTCCCGTGGAACCCATAACGTCGTATCTTGTATTTTTCGTAGTACTCATAAGGAATTGCATACAAGAAAGATGTTTTTGGCATAGTTTGGTGGAAAGAAGTATCAAATACCGCGATTTGTGGAACATTGGGTAAAAGCTCCATCGCCGCCTTTATTCCCATGACATTTGCTGGATTGTGCAAAGGTGCCAAAAATGACATCATTTCAATTGCATCCAAAGACTCCTTATCAATAATAACAGAAGAAGAAAATCGTTCGCCCCCGTGCACCACTCTGTGTCCAACCGCATCTATTTCGTTTAGAGACGAAATGACCTTGTAATCTTCAGAAGTTAAGAGATCTAAAACTTCTTTTAATCCTTCTTCATGATTTTTTATAACCTTCTCTATAACATATTTTTCTTCGTTTTTTCTGTGGATGATTCTTGATCCTTCTATACCTATTCTTTCGACTAATCCTTTAGCTAAAACTTTTTCTGTATCCATTTCAAGAAGTTGATATTTAATTGAAGAACTACCTGAGTTGATCACTAAAACCTTCATGTTTTTCCTCCTAACCTAGACGATTTTTTAACCGTTAAATTATACAACAATGTGGGAAAAATTTCAAATAAAAAGTATTCAAGAATAATAAATTGCAATAATTTATTTTGATAGCAGCTAATTATGATCTGACATATAAAAAACATTCTCTTTCTGGACAGTGTGTAACACCTGTGCTATAAGTCCTAGTTGAAGATTATAATCATAACATATTGACAAATTTTGATTTTACTCATATAATAATAACACATCAAATATTTTTGATATGTTATTATTATATGTGAGGTTTTCCTAGAATGCAAATATTAAAAGAGATTTGGGAATTTATTCAATATCAGCTTCTTGGCATGAAATGGCTTAATACCTTGATTGAAAATATCCTTTCAGGTCTAGGAGTAGATACATCTACCCGCATAGGTGGTAGCATCGAGTTTTTCCTATATGATGTCATTAAGATAATCATACTGCTGTGTTTACTGATTTTCTTTATCAGTTACATTCAGAGCTTTTTTCCACCAGAACGGAGTAAGAAAATATTAGGTCGATTCCAAGGTGTTGGCGCTAACTCTGTCGCGGCTTTACTAGGCACGGTAACGCCTTTTTGTTCTTGTTCATCCATTCCTTTGTTTATCGGATTTACATCTGCAGGGCTTCCTGTGGGGGTAACTTTCTCGTTTCTTATCTCTTCCCCCATGGTCGACCTAGGTTCACTGCTTCTGCTTATGAGTATTTTCGGAGCAAAAGTCGCGGTCGTGTATGTAATACTCGGATTGATTATCGCGGTAGTAGGTGGTACGGTTATAGAAAAGTTACGAATGGGAAAGTACGTTGAAAGCTTTATTATGATGGCTGGAAATGTAGATATAGAAGCACCCAACCTGACGAGAAAGGATAGACTGGTTTACTCTAAGGACCAAATACTGTCCACCTTTAAAAAGGTGTTTCCATATATTCTGATCGGTGTAGGCATTGGCGCCATTATTCACAACTGGATTCCCGGGGAATGGATTAACGCCGTGCTCGGTAGTAAAAATCCGTTTGGAGTCGTTTTAGCCGCACTTGTCGGTATACCGATGTATGCTGACATCTTTGGTGTCATCCCAATTGCAGAAGCTCTATTATCTAAAGGTGCTGATCTCGGCACCGTTCTTTCGTTTATGATGGCGGTCACAACGCTGTCTATACCATCTATGATTATGTTGCGCAAAGCTGTCAAAACGGAGCTCTTGGCACTATTTATCGCAATCTGCACCATGGGTATCATTATTGTAGGTTATTTTTTTAACGCTATTCAAGGATTGATCCTATAGTAGAAAAAAATATAAGTAAAAAACTTAGTGTCCAGCTATTGATTATACGATCTGTATGGAATGTGGCATTTACATCACAAGGTGTTGTACCACACAAGGTTCAATTGTGTCTATAATCCAATTATATGTTGGAAAAGATTCCAAATAGTTGTTATCAATTAAACAACAAAAAATGAATAAAAAGGAGTGTAATAAAAATGTCACTATTTGAAAAGAAAAAGAAAGAAACAACATCCTGCTACGGAGAAAACCATGATACAGGAGGCATGGCAAAGCCACAACATGCTAAAACTGGGAGTGCTAGCGTTAAAATACTTGGAAGCGGATGTCCGAAATGCAATCAACTTGAAGCGGCAACAAAAGGGGCTCTCCAGAAGCTTGGTATGGATACGACGATTGACCATGTAACAGATTTTTCGGAAATTGCGGCTTATGGTGTTATGGCAACCCCTGCTCTCGTTGTGGATGGGAAAGTGGTTTCTTATGGTAAAGTTTTAAAAACAGAAGAGATAGTGGAGATTCTTCAAAAAGTTAGGTCATGAAAAAGATGAATGAAATTGGCAAGCCGTGTCACAGATTTCGTTAGCAGGTTGTTGCACAAAGAACCCGTCGTAGCACATGTTATTTAGCAGTTTTTGAATACTGAATAAATTTTTAAGCTTTTGAAAGACAACCCCAAGCTCCGGTTCAGTTTTCCACCCGAAGATATAAAAGGTCTGCTGTGAGCAAACCTATATATGTGCATCTATGCTGGGCGCACATAAAAAACATCCGCTTCACGCGGATGTTTTTATACTACGGTTCATAATTATAATGCAGTATATCCTCCATCAATAACCAATTCAGAACCTGTCATGAACGAGGATTCATCGGAAGCTAAGAATAATGCTCCATTGGCAACTTCTTCAGGTTCAGCAGGTCTACCCAATACGGTAGTTCCAAGGAGTTCTTTAGCGGATTGTTCATCTTTTAACAGTTCGTCAGTCATCGGTGTTCTTATTACACCAGGATGTATAGAATTTACTCTAATGTTGTATTTAGCAAGTTCAGCAGCAACTGTTTTTGTTAACAATCTTGAAGCACCTTTTGAAGCATGGTACGCCACAGCAGCTCCACTACCTATGAGTCCATAAATAGAAGAAATATTGATTATAGAACCCTTTGTTACTTTCTTCATTGCGGGTAACACGTACTTTATACCTAAAAATTGGCTCTTTGCGTTTATGTTCATTACACGATCCCATTCTTCTTCTGAGGCGTTTTCTACTCCATTCATGCTTAAAATACCGGCATTGTTTACTAAAACATCTACCTTACCCCATTTCTCTGTTACCTGTTCAACAACTTTTTTCCATTCATCAGCTTTTGTAACATCAAGTTTTACAGCCATTGCTTCAAATCCATCTTTGTTGATTTTATCTGCTACCTCTTTTGCTTCGTTCTCTAAAATATCTGCAACAACGACCTTTGCCCCTTCTTTTGCAAAGAGTTCAGCTTCAGCTCTTCCCATTCCTCTTGCGGCTCCTGTAATAATAGCAACTTTCCCTTCCAATCTTCCTGCCATGCTATAGATCCCTCCTTTTTGAATCAAACATTTTTAATGATAACTGGTGAAAAAACAGACTAAATTTGCCGTATTTAAATTATACCATATTTTTTTAAAAGAAAAAACATTTATGTTAAAATAAATAAAAAGGAATCTTTTAATGGAGGTGTGTTATGTCAAAAAAAATAACCTACGGAATGGTTGGTGGATCCATAGATTCTATGATAGGCGAAGCACATAGAAACGCAATATTATCAGATGGAAGGGCAAGCATAGTTAGTGGCTGTTTTTCAAGGGATTATAAAAAAACATTAAAAACAGGCAAAAAATGGGGTATAAAGAAAGATAGATTGTATGAAAATTACTTGGAAATGGCCGAAGAGGAGAGCAAAAAGAAAAATAAAATTGATTTTGTCGTTATTGCTACTCCGAATGCTTTCCACTATGAAATAGCTAAAGCCTTCTTAGAAAAAGGTATAAATGTTGTCTGCGATAAACCACTAACAACAACAGTAAAAGAAGCTGAAGAACTAAAACAGTTAGCAGATGATAACGATCTTTTGGTGTGTGTAACGTATTCATACGTGGGATATCCGGTGGTCTCGTTAGCGAGGAACAAAATAGAAAAAGGTAAGTTAGGTGAAATAAGATTCGTTAATGTACAATATATTCAAGGATGGCTTGCAAAAAAGATCGAAGATGAAAACAAACAAGCTCAATGGAGGTTGGATCCAAACCAAAGTGGTTTGGCTAATACTACAGCCGACATAGGCAGTCATGTGGAAAACATGGTTTCATATCTTACTGGAAAAGAGATCGATAGTTTGTGTGCACGCCTTGATACTTTCGGTGAATCAAGAAAATTGGAAGATAATTCCACCGTGATGATAAATTTCAAAGATAAAAGTAAGGGATTACTTTTTATGTCTCAAATTGCTGTTGGAGAGAACAACAATTTTAGTCTTTCTGTGTTTGGTTCAGAAGCTACATTGAAATGGAGTTTTAATCAAGCAAACAAATTAACGATTTTGCGTGAAGACCAAAAAGAAGAGATAGTTCAAAATGTGAATGAAATTCCTGGAACGAACATAGGTTTCAAAAATACTTATTCCATGTTTATCACCGATTTAATAAATAAAAAGAACGGTGAAATTATAACCAACGATAATGCCCATTTTCAAAGTGTAAATGCGGGATTAAGAGGGATGAGTTTTATTGAAAAATGTGTAGAAAGTTCAAAAAATGGGAGCGTTTGGGTAAAGTTTTAAAACCAAACTCGATAGGGTGCAATTCGGGGCAAAACCATACTCCTTTATCCTTATGGGTGGGGAGCGGGGTGAAAGGGCGCTAAAGAAAGGTTAGAGATGCTAAAGAAAGTAAAAACTCAAATAAGAGGAGGGGTAAAATATGTTCAAAAGATTGACTTATGGAATGGTAGGTGGAAGTAAAGACTCTCAAATAGGTATAGTCCACAGAAAAGCTATAAATCTACACGGGAAGGCAGAATTAGTCTGTGGAAGCTTTTCTAGAAACTTCAAAAACACTTTGGCAACAGGCAAAGAGTTAAAAATAGATGAGAAAAGATTGTATAAAAATTATGAAGAAATGGCTGAGGAGGAGTCTAAAAGACCCGATAAAATAGATTTTGTATCCATTGTCACCCCCAACAGTTCACATTATGAAGTGGCAAAAAAATTTTTAGAATCTGGAATAAATGTGATGTGTGAAAAGCCGTTAACCATAACTCTAAAAGAAGCTGAAGAACTAAAACAGTTAGCAAGAAAAAACAATCTACTTTTTGCGGTTGCTTACACCTTTACAGGTTATTCAATGTTAAGATACGCCAGAGAGTTAATTAAAAGAGGGGAAATAGGTGAGATTAGATTTATCAATGCTCGATACTTAAGCGAGTGGATGGCAAAGGTCCCCTTTGCCGGTAAAAATCCTCGTCACGAGTGGAGATCGGATCCAAAAGTTTCGGGTGTATCCAACTGTGTCGCTGATATAGGGGTACATGTGGAAAGCGTAGTTTCTTTTTTAACAGGGTTGAAGATAAAGTCCTTAAATGCCAGAATGGACAAGTTTGTTGAGCCAGATAGGCTAGATGATAATGCATCTATACTAATAAATTATGATAATGGGGCAGAAGGCATATACTGGACATCTCAAATTGCTATGGGCCATGAAAATACTTTAGATATCGGTATATATGGAACAAAAGGATCTATAGAATGGTCACAAGAGCACGCAAATTATTTAAAGATCTCAAAAGTTAACCACCCTTTTATAACTTTATCAAGGGGAAGCGAAGAGGTTGATGATTTTATTAAAAACGATTATGTGACTCCTGGTGGGCATCAGGAAGGTTACGTTGAAGCATTTGCAAGGGTATACGATAAGTTTATAAGCGCAATTACAAAAAAGAAAAAAGGAGAACTTTTAGAACAAAGAGACTTAGATTTCCCCACTGTAGAAGACGGAGTGGAGGGAATGCGGTTTATAGAAAGGTGTGTAGAAAGTTCAGAAAAAGGCTTTAGTTGGGTAGAATTTTAAGATTATTTTGTTTCGATTTCTGAAAAAAGTAATAAGTGGTTTAAATTTTATTAAATTACCAAAAGATAAAAAATGGTATAATTAATCAGGTATATTATTAGTGAATTTTTTAACTTGTTTCCTTATGTGTGTGGTCAGAAACTTTCCCCTTCTTTATGCGTAGGATACAGGATTTAAGGGACCGAAGGTCCCTTCCATAGAAGGGTGGGCAGTGGGGCGAAAGGGGTAAAGTTTCTTCATCCTTCTGGGTGGGGAGCGGGGCAAAAGGGGCGCTATATGTGTAATAAAACCTAATTATACGAGGAGGAAGAAATGAATGGATGGACTTCTTGAGAGTAAATTAAAAGACGTTGAAACTTATCTTAATTCACTCGATTTGACGAACAAAACCGAAGAAGAAAGAAGAAGTTTTCTGATTGAAGTTTTGCATAAAGTTCAAGAAAATCTAGGATATATCCCAAATGAAGTGCAAAAATTAGTGGCCAAAAAACTGAAGATCCCTTCTTCTCAAGTTTATGGTGTTGTGACTTTCTATAATTTTTTCTCCACAAAACCTAAAGGTAAGTATCCTATAAGCGTGTGCTTAGGAACAGCTTGTTACGTGGGAGGAGCAAATGAAATCTTAGACGAATTCAAAAAGATTTTAAATGTTGAGGAAGAAGAGGTAACCGAGGATGGATTATTTTCCATTCATCCGGTTAGGTGTTTAGGTGCTTGTGGTTTGGCACCGGTGGTAAAAATAGGGGAAAAAGTACATGGGAGACTTAAAAGAAACGATGTAAGAAAAATAATTAGAGAGTATAGAGCCAAAGAGAAAAATAGTTAATAGGAGGTTTTTCCATGCCTAAATTAAATAGTTTAGAGCAATTAGAATCGTTGATAAATGAACTCAAAGAAAAAGAAAATAAGAATAAAATTGTATTAAAAGTTGCTTTGGGAACTTGTGGTATCTCAGCAGGAGCTGATGAAACTTATGAAGAGCTTCTAAAAGAGGTAGAAGAAGAAAAATTAGAAAATATTGAAGTTATTAAGACAGGATGTTTAGGGTACTGCTATGCTGAGCCAACAGTAGAAGTTAATGAACCTGGCAAAGAACCAGTATTGTATGGTAACGTTACGAAATCGAAAGTAAAAGATCTTGTAAAAACCCATTTAGTGGAAGGAAAAATCGCAGAAGAATTGTTGATAGAGGAAACCCACAAAAAAGCAATTTGAGGGAGGTAAAACGATGCCTGAACAAGTGAGAATCGTTTTAAGAAACGCTGGAAATATTGATCCTGAAAACATTGAAGATTATTTAAAAAATAACGGTTATTTAGCCCTAGCAAAAGCGCTTAACTCAAAAAGAGAAGAGGTAGTTCAAACAGTTTTAGATTCAAATTTGAGAGGTAGAGGTGGTGGTGGGTTTCCAACCGGTTTGAAATGGAAATTCGCTATGCAAGCTAAAGGAGACGAAAAATACGTAATATGTAATGCAGATGAAGGTGATCCTGGCGCATTTATGGATAGATCAGTATTAGAGGGTGATCCCCACTCTGTGTTAGAAGGTATGGCTATAGCTGGGTACGCAATTGGTGCTCAAAAAGGGATTATTTACATAAGAGCAGAGTATCCTTTGGCTGTTGCTAGGTTAAAAGTTGCTATTTCACAAGCTAAAAATTATGGATTGCTGGGAGAAAATATTTTAGGGAGTAATTTTTCTTTTGATATAGAGATCAGACTGGGAGCCGGGGCTTTTGTCTGTGGTGAAGAGACCGCTTTGATCCATTCGATAGAAGGTCTTCGTGGGGAGCCAACCAACAAACCGCCTTTTCCTGCCAATAGTGGCCTATGGAAAAAGCCGACCGTGATAAACAACGTTGAAACACTTGCAAATATAGCACCTATAATACTCAATGGAGCCGATTGGTTCAAACAATACGGAACAGAAAATTCTCCAGGAACAAAAGTGTTTGCACTTGCTGGAGACGTTAAAAAGGTTGGTCTCGTTGAGGTTCCAATGGGGACAACTTTAAGAGAGATAATCTTTGATATAGGTGGAGGGATCAAGGGGGATAAAAAGTTCAAAGCTGTTCAAACGGGAGGTCCTTCGGGAGGGTGCATTCCCGAAGAATACCTCGATACCCCTATAGACTACGACAGCCTTCAAACACTAGGCTCGATGATGGGTTCTGGTGGAATGATTGTAATGGATGAAGATACTTGTATGGTAGATGTTGCAAAATTCTATCTTCAATTTACAGTTGATGAATCCTGTGGTAAGTGTACTACATGCCGTGTGGGAAACGTAAGACTTTTAGAAATTTTGGAAAAAATAACTTCTGGGAATGCCCAATTGGAAGATCTCGATCATATGTTAACTTTGGCTAATGTCGTAAAAAATGGCTCCTTATGTGGTTTAGGACAAACTGCCCCAAATCCGATCCTCTCTACTTATAGGTATTTTGCGGATGAATATAAAGAACATATATTGGATAGAAACTGTCGAGCTGGTGTATGTAAGAATTTAATTAGGTACGAAATAATTCCAGAAAATTGTACAGGTTGTACGGCCTGTGCAAGGGTATGTCCTACTGAAGCGATACAAGGTGAATTAAGAAAACCTCATACAATAGATCAAGAAAAGTGTATAAAATGTGGGTCTTGTTACTCAACATGCAGGTTTAACGCTATAAGAATAGTATAAATATAGCTAAAAATTCCTCTATCCTTCAGGATGTGGATCGTTTGCTGCAGTATGCAAACCATGTTTTTAAATGATTTTGACCTTGAATTTGGGGTTTTTAAGGGGTTTACCCCTTAACGATCGGGTGAAGGGGCGCTAAATCAAATTTTTCAAGAGGGAAAAATTTTTGGTTAGGAGGGAAAAATAATAAATGCCAAAAGTATATATAAATGACCATGAATTTGAAGCTTCCGAAAAAGATACCGTTTTAACGGCTGTTCAAAAATTTGGGGGTTATATACCAACACTTTGTTATATGAACTTAAAGGATATTAATATCGAAAATAAGCCTTCTTCATGTAGAGTATGTATGGTTGAAATAGAAGGTAGAAGAACTTTAGCCCCAGCTTGTACAACGCCCGTATTTGAAGGAATGAAAGTAAAAACACATTCCAGGATGGCAGTAGAAGCTCGAAGAACCGCTGTTCAGTTATTGTTATCCGATCATCCACAAGATTGTTTAAAATGTCCAAAAAATGGTGATTGCGAACTACAAAAAATCGCCTCTGAACTAAACATTGTGAACAATCCTTATTTGGGTAAAACATCCAATTACGACCTTGATATATCTGCTGCAATAATCAGGGATCCGAACAAATGTATTATGTGCAGAAGATGCGAAACCATGTGTAACGAATTTCAAACCGTTGGGGTTCTTTCAGCGATAGATAGAGGTTTTGGTGCTGTCGTTAAGCCTTCTTTTGATATGCCTTTAGAAGAAACAACCTGTACGTTCTGTGGTCAATGCGTGGCAGTCTGTCCTACAGGGGCTCTAGTTGAAAGATCTTACATAGACGAAGTATGGAAAGAATTGGAAAATGAAGAGAAGCACGTTGTAGTTCAAACCGCTCCTGCGGTGAGGGTCGCTTTAGCGGAAGAATTTGGTTACGAGCCTGGAACTATCTCTACCGGGAAGTTGGTTGGTGCATTAAAATTAATGGGTTTTGATAAGGTCTTTGATACCAATTTTGGAGCAGATTTAACCATAATGGAGGAAGCTACAGAGTTCAAAGAAAGGTTAGAAAATGGTGGTTTTTTACCCATGTTAACTTCTTGTTGTCCAGGGTGGGTCAAATTTATTGAACATCAATTCCCTGACGGCTCCTTGTCAAATATGGTTGATAGAATAGACTGAAGAGATGATGAAAAAGGTATTACAAAGATTTTTTGTTGAGTAATTTCAGCTCAGAAAGGATAACTGTTTACAATATGTTGTTCCTTCTGTGATGAAATTTGGTAGTTTTATGAATCTTTCTGGCATCACTCCTAATAGAACTTTTTTGGTATATCTCAAAACTTCCTTG